>JAOUPJ010000138.1 GCA_029879945.1 Gammaproteobacteria bacterium | reverse complement strand
CTCTGTATTGATTCATTCTATCAGCACAGTTTATGCGAAGCGCTATACCAAGGATATCCCAGCCCTGAATTTAACGACGGGCGCCCTGGCACTGGCGGTACCTTTGTACATAATAACGTGGTTTTTACTGGATGGAACCATACCTCATGGTATCAGTGATACCGCCATCTGGTCTATCGTGTATCTAGGTGTGTTTGGTTCGGCGTTTGGTTTCATTTTGTACTACTATGTGTTGAAAAAACTTGAAACCGCGAGCATTGCCCTGATAACACTTGTTACGCCGATTACGGCAATGATGATAGGAGTTGTTTTCAATAACGAAATATTGAGTGCACACGCGTTGACGGGAGTTGCCATTATTCTCAGTGGTCTACTATCCTTCCATTGGCGTGAAATTACCCAAAAAATGGTAAGACGCGAAGTAATTCAAGCAAAAGAGACCGAATTATGAGTAGACCTAAAACACCGGAGCTTACGGTTGATGCAATTATAGAATGGCGAGATTCGATTGTATTGATTGAGCGAAAGTATCCACCCTATGGGTACGCCATTCCAGGGGGATTTGTGGATGTCGGTGAGACGGTTGAAAGCGCGGGTGTGCGGGAAGCAAAAGAAGAAACGAATTTGGACGTGGAGTTGATCCACTTGCTGGGCGTCTATTCTGAGCCATCCCGCGACCCGCGTGGTCATACAGTTAGTTTAGTCTATGTGGCAAAGGGGGAGGGTGAGGTCAAGGCCCTAGATGATGCTAAAAATATATTGTTGTGGAAAGTGGATGAGCCGATTCCAACAATGGCGTTTGATCACAAAATAATTTTGGAAGACTATTTAGAATATCGAGCAGCTAGAGATTAGGGTATGAATAAAAAAGACATCGAAACTATTAAAAAAAAAGTGATCCACGACTTCAGTAATGGTCTTTATTGCGCAGAAAGTGTCGTCATAGCAATCACCAAGTCACAGGGAATTGAATCTGATCTGCTGCCTAAGGCAGCGACTGCCTTCTGTAGCGGCATGGCGCGCACCTGCGGCACCTGTGGTGCACTTACTGGTGCCATTATGGGGGTGAGTGCAGTGATGGGGCGAAGCGAACGAGGTGAGTCGGTGGAGAAACTCTATGCGGCGACCCAGAAACTCGTAAATACGTTTGAAGATGAATTTGGTGCTAAACACTGTCACGAACTGCTAGGTTGCGATTTGGGAACTCCAGAGGGCCAGGATCATTTCCGCAATAATCATTTGCATGAGTCTCACTGCTTGAAATACGCAGCTCGGGCAGCTGAAATTGCAGTAACCTTGATAGCCGGGGAGGATAGCGAGGGTGATTAAGGACTTAACCGAATTTGAACAGATTTTTGAGTTGCTAGAGAAAAACGAGTTACCAACCTCAGATATCACACAGGAGAAATCGATTCAATTTTTCGGGATATTCGAAAACGAAAAATTGATTGCCTGCGTTGGTATGGAACCCATGGCAAATGTGGTTTTGATACGATCGTTAGCAGTTAATCACTCCCAACAAGGAAAAGGTTATGGCTCAAAACTAGTATCCCATGTCGAGCAGCGTGCAAAAGAATCTGCGTTTGGTGCAATCTATCTGCTTACCACCACCGCCGACCAGTATTTTCTTAAACACGACTACCAAAAACTACCGAGAAACCAGGCGCCCCACGAAATTCTGAGTTCATCGCAATTTAGTCATGTCTGTCCGATATCGGCCATTCTGATGGTTAAATACCTCTAAAGAGCCGCCCTTTATGAGTATGTAGGATAAAAGAATCTCGGAACCATTCGGGATTCTTAGCTTCTCAACACAGTTGAATGTGCTCTTTATTGACCGGAAATCGATCAAACAGACCGTGTTCTCACTTCTCCGCGACAGTAAAACGTTGGCAGGCCTTGCCAGTAGACCCCACCTTGTATAGTGTTAGCCAAAAGGATTGTTGATGCTTATCCCAATCGACGGTCTTGTATCGCCTCAAACTAAACATAAGTAAAAAAGAGAGCACAAGGATGAGCACAGAAACCAGCGAAAAGGCAAAAACGACTCTAAATCAACATCAGATGAAGTTCGAAATCATCTCCAATTCCACAGACCCAAAAACATTTTTTGTATCCAATTTTACTTTTACCGAGGCTATATCCACACCTTATCAATTGAAAATTGATCTCATATCGAGTGACCCAGATGTAGAAATAGACAAGCAGTTAAATACTCTCGCTACGTTTAAATTGAAAATTAGAGGAGTTATTCGTGAGTTTCACGGGGGGGGGGGTTGCAAGCACTCCCGAAGAACAAACGTGTCTATTAAGACAGATGCGAATTTGAATCTAGAGGAAAAGGGCGAAGTCAATATTAAAGGCGTTGTGGTCAATCTAAATTAAGCCACTAAATCCAGGAGAATAATAATGTCTAGTCTTGTTATTACGACTGCACAAATAAAGTGTAGCTTTGGTGCTGCCCCCGGTGTTCTAACGGTACCTCCAAGCGCATTGGTGAATAGCAATAAGCAACCTGTCGCGTCGATTATGGATAGTAAACCAAATGTAAATATACCACCATTTGGCATGTGTAGCTCCCCTTCGAACCCTACGGTGGCGTCAGCGACAACAGCCGCAAGCGGTGTCTTAACGCCACAACCCTGTGTCCCGGCGGTGGCAGCACCTTGGACGCCAGGTTCATCCACGGTGATGGCGAAAAACTATCCGGCGCTGAACAATTCCAGCACTTGTACATGTAGTTGGGCAGGGGTGATTTCTATTTTGAGTGCGGGTCAGGTCAACACAAATGTGCCGTGACAATTCAGAAAATTTAGGCCTTGTCTCTGAACAGAGAGCCTATCATTTCACCTTCCGCTTTTAAGACTTGTACATTGGCCTGCACTTCACGCTGTGCCATTTTTAATTGAATGAGTTGCTCTTCCAGATTCACATTGGACGTTTCCAATGTGCCGGCCTGGACCTGGCCTAGACTGCCGCTTCCCGCGTAGCCGACAGTGGCGCTACCCGATTCATGGCTTTGCGCAAAACCATTATTGCCTAATCTACTCAGCCCCTGTGGATTGGGGAAGTCTGCCAGGGCGACTTGTCCCACATCTCTGGTTTCGCCATTGGAATAGAGCGCCGAAACACGTCCATCTTTCCCTACCGATATGGCAGTCGCTGAACCGCTGCTGTATCCATCTTGCTGTATGGAATTGACACTGAAGTCACTGGCATAGCGGCTGATTTCGGACGTATTCAGTGTAATGTTCATATCCTCAGAACCATTACCCACATTGAAACCGGGAATAGACACCGAGGCAGAAGATGACAGTCTTCCTGCCGAGTTAAAAGTCATTGTGTTTGGCGCAAGCACCTGATTGCCGTCCACGTAGGCCGACATCTCCACGGATCCAGAGACGGCTGTATTTCGAAAATACAGGTCCATCTGATGCGTTTCACCCAGACTGTCGTAGACGGTAGTCGAAATCTTATGGTTGTAACTGCTGCTGTCGTTGGGATCAAAAGCAGTGAGGGGGACTGATTCAGTGGCATCTAGATTCACGTTCAGACTCATCTCGCTCGTTGCAGTGGGCGCAGAGACCGATCGGTCGACTCGCAAGTCTGCAGGAGTGGTGCCCCCATTCTGGAAACCTTGCAGGCGTTGCCCGGAACTATTGACGATATAGCCCTCTCGATCTACTGAGAAGGCACCGTCACGGCTGTATACGGTTTTCCCTTGATCATTAAGCTGGAAATACCCATTGCCGGATATCCCCAAATCAAATGCAGAATCGGTGATATTGAGATAGCCTTGCTCCAGTTGAGGACGAACCTGTGCGACACGCACGCCACCGCCTTGCACAGCCACAGTTTCCACGCGAGATTGCTTAAATCCGTTGGTGGATACATTGGCGATATTGTTTGCGGCCACCCGTGCTCGAGTAAAGGCTGCATTTAGTCCAGATAAAGCGATGTTTGTTGGCATATAGGGGCCTCAACAATATGTTACCTAACTGTTTTCGACCTGTGGCTTGTAATTTGTTAGAGATGCATCACAACTCTGGGCAAATTGAGTAAATGAATGCTGGTTTGGAGAGAAAAAAGTACACTTGGCGCGTCTTTTAGATTGATTCAAAAAACAGTTCTAAATCATGAAACAGATATTGGAAGCGCTATGCCGAAATGACAAGACTTGTTCGAAACAGAGATGGTTTAAGATAATCGTTTGCTGGGGATGCCTCAGTAATCGAAAAAATACACGGCTTGTATAAAATTAAACTCCAGATGATTTTCTCGATAGGTATTCCCATTGCGTAAAGGTATTTTCACATCAGGATAGTAGCGCAGGTTGGTTCTTAAAACGAAAGGTGTTCTTGCCAGGGGGCGAATATCCCAGCCAAACAGAATGCCGAGGCGAAAATCTTCATCCCTACTTTCAAAGGAATTGTTTTGATTCAGAGAATCCGATTCAGAATAGCGAATTGATTCCCAGCCTATCGAAAGACCAATAAAGGGATCGAAGCCCTGGTAATCAAACAAAAAACTGAAAACTTCTATTGCCAAGGCATCGCGCTCGATGACTTGCTTAACACCATACGCTTGCTGCTTGAACGACATGGGTCGAAAGGCCAATGCCACCGACAAGTTCCACTCACTCAGCTCATAACCGACGGTATATTCCACCAGTGTGGACGTGGGATTGGTGTTTAGGAAGCGCTTCTCGGATTGCAGATAGGATGAACTGCTACCCACGGGAAAAGAGCTGGATATACCTATACCGGCAAATGAAGAGCGTTTAGATTTGCTTGATGTGCCTTCCCTCGCTCCAACGCTGGTATCAAATATATAGCGGGTACTTAGCCAGATATATTTATCGGGTAGATCTATCTTTCCGTAGTATAGCCGGGAAGTGGGATAGTCCATTTCGCTGGTAGGCCACCATTGAAACCCCAAATCAAACATGAGGTTTTTCGTTGAGTAAGATGCACCCATCTGAAAAGGAAAAAATGACTTGTTGTAGATTGGTCCCTGTGCATTGTCTATCGTCTGTTGATAGCTCGCGTAATTCCATGACAGGCCAACGAAACCAGAGAATGTCCCTGGTCTTCGTTGAGGATAAAAGACTCTCGCCCCGGTTTCAACGCCGGGATCGACTTGATTGCTGCCCTGGTCTATGGAGTTTCTTGAATTCGCAAGCGGGAAACTGACATAAAAGTCTGCATAGCCCCAAAAGTGGGAGCCCCCTATGGTAAATCGAGGAACAGCGATTTGCGAAAGTGACCCCCGATCAAGAAGCCCAGGGCTGGATTCATATTGATACTGGGTAGCACTTATTGAAGAAATATATTCGCCTGAGAGATAAAGCTGGGCAAATGAAAATCTGTCTTTTTGTTCGAGATACGTGGCGAACGATTCGTCAGCAGAAACCTTCTCAAAGCTTAAAAGGCCAAGCACTAATACAAATAGAACGAAATGCATTTTTATAGACTTTTCATGTAAGGCATCAAGCCACTTTGCGCTGGTCTGCTTTTCTAAAACGCTTCTTCTCGCGTCTGGCACTGGTCCAGGCGATCCATAGTTTACGTATGGGTGTGAGTTTAATGCGATGCTCCAGAACGCGGAAGCCGTCATTTTCTATTTCATTCAAGGTTTGTAAATAGATCTCGGCCATGATGATGCCGCTGCGTTGTGAAAAGCGATCGGACTCGGGAAGATAGGCAAGAGCGCTCTGGTAGTATTTGCGCGCACGCTCAGTCTGAAATTGCATAAGTGCTTTAAAATCTTCCGTGGTTTCGTTATCGAGTAATTGCTCGTTCGTAATATTGTATTTTTTCAATTCGTCCTGCGGCAGATAGACACGACCGCGTAAGGCGTCTTCGTGTACATCACGGATGATATTGGTGAGTTGAAACGCCATGCCCAGATCGTGGGCGTATTTCAATGTCTTTCTGTCTTCATAACCAAATATTTCCACCGAAAGCAGGCCTACCGCACTGGCGGCGCGATAACAATACAGTGAGAGTTCTTTAAAGGTGGCATAGGAATCGAAATCCAGATCCATTTGCATGCCGTCTATGATTTCGAGAAAGTATTCTTCGGCCAGATTGAAATTTTCGAGATGGGGTAGCAGGGCTTTTGAAACAGGATGACTGGGATTTCCCTGAAACATCGCGGCCACTTCCATACGCCACCAGGCCAGTTTTTCCCGTGCAATTCTCTCATCGCTGCACTCATCCACCGCATCGTCTACCTCCCGGCAAAAGGCATACAAGGCCGTGATAGCGAGCCGCCGTGTTTCTTCCAGAAAACGAAAGCTGTAGTAGAAGCTGGAACCGCTCTGAGCTGCTTTCTGTTGGCAGTACTCATCCGGGGTCATGGTTTTTCCTTTTTGTTGTTCAACGCGCATCGTCGTCGATTCATCATCATGCCGACTAAAGCCGACCATTTTAATTCGTGTGAAGGCGAGATGGAAGAAAGACTTTAACTAATTGAAAATAAAACTATTCTATGGACTCTAACTCGAACTGTCGGGGACTGATTTCCACCGGTTCAGGTTTTTTCGCCTCTTTGGAGGACTCGATCCCCAGCTCACTGAATTTACGTGCGCTAGGCATGACGCGCCCCGCGAAAGAGCCAACGGCCTTATTATAGTTGGCCACCCCTTGTTCCAGGCTCTTGCCCACCTTGCCCAAATGCTCTGTAAATACACCCAGACGTTGATAGAGTTCTTCACCCAGTTGACGAATCTGCTCGGCATTCTCTGCCAGCGATTCCTGTCGCCAGCCAAAGGCGACAGCGCGAAGCAGGGCGACGAAGCTGGTAGGTGTAGCCAGAATCACGCGATTCTGTAGTGCGTCTTCCAACAGACTGCGGTCCACGTCCAGCGCGGCACTGAGAAATTGATCGCCTGGTATGAACAGAACGACGAAGTCGGGCGAGTTTTTGAATTGGGACCAGTAGGATTTTTGCGCCAGCTCTTTTACGCGCTCTCGAACATGCCTCGCATGTTGGGCCAGCGATTGCTGTTTGGCGTCATCACCTTCAGCCTCCATGGCATTGAGATATCCATCAAGTGGCGTTTTTGCATCGACTACGATTTCACGCCCGGCCGGTAATTTAACAATCATATCTGGGCGCGAGCGGGATTCTTTATTGTCGCTGGTGACTTGTTCCGAAAAGTCGCAATGCTGGACCATGCCGGCCAGTTCGGCAAGACGCCTTAGCGTCATCTCGCCCCATTGACCACGCACTTCGGGGCGTCTGAAGGCCTGCACCAGTTTACGTGTTTCACCATGCAGGTGTTGTTGCGTTTCGGCTAGCGATTGCAGATGCTGGCTTAGGGCACCAAACGATTCCTTACGGTCTTTCTCTATGCTGCGAATCTGCTGTTCAGTTTTTTCCAGCGCATCTTTGATGGGTTTAATCAGATTCTCCACTGATTTTTCTTTCTGATCAAAATCATTCTTGGCCTGAATATGGAATTGCTGCAGACTTTCTCGCGCCAGATTTAAAAAGGCCTGATTGTTTTTGCTGAGCGCGTCTGCACTCATGGCCTTAAACGAATCGGACAATTGATTCCTGGCCTGTTCCATAGCCATCGCGCGCTCTTTCTGCACCTGCTCCAGGGCCTGTTTTTCCGCATTGAGCCGGGTGATTTCGTCTTTGTATCGACTGACCGTTTTTTGTTGCCACAGATAAACGAGCAGGGCGCTTATGAGCGCGAGTGAGACTGCAATAACCGGCCATAACAGCAGTTCCATATTATTCGCTCCGCCATTGATTGATGTATTGCCAAGCCTCTTGCGGGTGATCGATCATGGCGTCGGCACCCCAGGTTTCCGGTTTATCATGTTCTTGCAGATAGCCAAACAATGCGACCAGGGTGCGCATACCGACCACAAGCCCGGCATCGATATCACGCTGTGCATCACCGATATAGACACAACGCTCCGGCTCAGTGCCGACCTGTTCGCAGGCCATGATCATGGGTTCAGGATGGGGCTTGGCGCGCGCGGCACTATCGCCACTAATGATGCAGGCGGCGCGAGAGGTGAGAGCTAGTTGGGTCATCAAGGGATTAGTTAGCCAGGACGGTTTATTGGTAACGACTCCCCATTTCAATCCCTGCTTTTCGATTTCCTTGAGAAACTCATTCATGCCATCAAATAGACGAGTGTGTTGCGCAATATTTTGTAGATAGATCTCTAAAAAACGCAGACGTGTTTTTTCATAATCTTCATGTTCCGGACCAAAACCAAAGCCCCGTTCTATCATGGCGCGACCCCCGTGTGAAACAGTGGGGCGTATGTCTTCAAAGGAAAGAGTAGGGCGACCTTTTTCGGCTAGCACAAGATTGAGTGCTTGGGCCAGGTCTGGGGCGGTATCGGCCAGGGTGCCGTCCAGGTCAAACAGTATGGTGTCCAGCTTGGCCATGGTGCTAGTCTTTTTGTGCGCAGATGAGGTAATTGACGTCGATATCTTTGCTCAAACGAAATTCTTTTCCGATAGGGTTGTAGCTCATGCCACGAATGTCCAGCACGTTCATGTCTGCCTCGCGTATCCAGGCAGATAGCTCCGAGGGCTTAATGAATTTTTCGTAATCATGGGTGCCAGGTGTCAGCATTTTCATAATGTATTCGGCGCCCACAATAGCCAGTGCGTAGGCCTTGGGATTGCGGTTGATGGTGGAGAAAAAGACCTTGCCACCGGGCTTGACCATTTTCGCGCACGCTGCAATCACCGAAGCCGGATCAGGGACGTGTTCCAGCATTTCCAGGCAGGTCACGGCATCAAAGGAATTCTCATGTGTTTCGGCAAAGTCTTCTGCGGTAGTGTGTTGATAGTCGATCTGCAGACCACTTTCCAAAAGGTGCAGTTTGGCCACTTCCAGCGCCTCTCTGCCGGCGTCAATTCCGCTGACAGTGGCACCGCGTTTTGCCATGCCCTCGCTCAAAATGCCGCCTCCGCAACCCACGTCCAGGACCCTTTGGCCTCTCAATGGTGAGTGGCGTTCGATAAAGTCCAAGCGGACCGGATTGATCTGGTGGAGTGGCTTGTATTCGCTCTCCGGGTCCCACCAACGATGGGCGGAATCAGCAAATTTGGCCAGTTCGACGGGATCGATGTTTGCGCTAGTTTGGTTCATTTTCTCATCTTTTCGTGATTTTTACCTGCCATTTAGCAGCAGATCGGA
>JAOUPJ010000451.1 GCA_029879945.1 Gammaproteobacteria bacterium | reverse complement strand
CGCGATAAATCCTTTACGCCCTGGCTTTGGTTTTTTGTTCCTTACTTCGTATTAGCTCAGCCCTTCGCATTGCCGCGCTTTGTAAAAGCGTGGAATTCAATCGGCAAGATGCATGGACTTAAACCGTGGAATGCCTGGAAGGGAGCCTGGTATTTATGCTGCGTAGTGGCAACTGCACTAAGCCATGCCTCTGACAAGATTGAATTTCCTGGCTGGCTTACATTGCTCGTGTTGTTGTTTTGGTGCTGGTTGTTGATCTGTCTACAGAGACAGGTATTTCTAGTTAAACAGAAATTGGAAAATGTAACTTTTTATGGTTCGGAGCGAAACTATTCAAAAGTGGAATGGGCCTTTTTTGCACCTGCTTCGGCGCTAGTGGGAGTGGGTCTGTTTATTATTGCTTTGCAGCCACTATTTTTTACCCACTTAAAAAGTTTCAGTAGTGGAGATATGTACACCAATCAAGAGCATAGTTTTCAATTTCCCATCGTGGGTGATGGCTGGAGCGTGGTAGAGCAAGGAACACACTCAGATGGAAGTGCTGTTGTAGAATTTCAAGGACGCTTGCTTGAAATGTGGTTTATTGTCTTCTCGCAAGGAAATGATTCGGATTCGAGTAGCATTTCTCGAATTCGGTTTGATGAACTCTTCGATGAATCTGACGATTTCAAATGTCAGGAAAATCGGGAATTCGTTAAAAATAGCCTGAGCATTTTTACCAAGATTACTTGCGAACAGAAAATATTTGAAGGCAAAGAACTGTATACGTTTTCTTATATAGAAACGGAAAATGGTCTTTATGAATTGTATGGATATCTATCCACTACAGATGTTTCATTTGCCACAGCATCGAAAAACATGAAAGCAATGGCAAAAGGGTTTTCACCCCTATGACGATGAATATAGTAATAACGGTATGCTATTCGTTGATCTCGGTATTGCTTTCCAGTGCAGCATCAGCAGATGTGAAATGGAAACTCAATTCGAGACCTGAATTGATCAAAGAAGCTCACCATTTATTGAAAGAAGCCAGCCAGCTACCCGATCAAACCGGTCTCAGGCGACCTCTCTACCGAGTGAATATTGATGTAGGAGATAAAACTGTTACAAAAAGGGTCTCATACATTTGGTACTATCCAGATACTGCAGCGGTGCAGTCATATGCTACCGAATCCGTGGAGTACAATGAGCTAGTAGAAGATCTAACGATTTATGAAGTAGTCGTTATAAATCCCAAGGGAACCCTTACAAAATTTGACAAAAAAAATGTTCAATACGGTGATTCGGACCGATTTAATATTTTTACGCACAATAAAAATGTAATCTTTCCATTGCCTGGCGTAGAACCGGGTAGTTTTGCGGTTATCGACTATGAAGTAAAGATTGATAAAAGCAAATTGGAATCGTCCTGGTCTGAAATAGTTTATACAGAGAACCTCTACCCAATTGACCATTTTGATTTGACTGTATCTTGGTTGCCGACAAACACGCTGAACTGGAGTCAGAGCCGAGATACGGTTATCTGTAGAGAGGATACGAGTAGGCTGCAGTGCTCCGCTACAGAAATCAAAGCAGCAAAGCGTGATCGATCTGTAAGCTGGTCTGATGAGCTTGGGCAGATTGTTGTGACTGAATTTACGAACTGGAACCAATTGGTTGAGCAGGCCTTTAGTGCATTTTCAACTGCAGTTAAAAATGATGAAAAGCTTAACCCGCTATTGGAAAAAATCACAAACAAGCAGGAAGATTTGGCAGGAAAGATCGCTTCCATACATCGGTATGTTGCCCAAGATATCCGCTATGTTTCCATCAGTAAGAATGGGCACTCTATCACTCCTCATAGTGTTCTTCAAACGACAAAAAACAAGTATGGGGATTGTAAAGATAAATCGGCTGTCTTGGTGTCAATGTTAAAAAAGGTCGGAGTGGACGCATACCCGGTGTTGGTGGCTACCACGCGAAATAGACCGGACCGGCTTGTCGTGCCAGCCATGCGTTATTTTGATCATATGGTAGTCTGTTTTCAGATTGATGGTGAAAAATATTGTCTTGATGCCACTGATTCCACTACTGATTGGAAAACTATTTCGTCCTGGATTCAAGGAAAGGCTTCTCTCCGTCTTCTGGATAAGGAGCAGCCACAGGCACTGCCCAGCAGCGAATTTCGATGGAAAATGGAGATAGAAACGAGACTGAAGATAGATGAGAAAGGCTATTTGCAAGAGAGCCAGGTTCGCAATTATAAAAAGGAATACGGTTCATTTATACGTAGTCAATTAACAGGCATCAATGACGAAGAAAAAGTAAAGTGGGCAAGAGACAACTATAAAGCGGTGGTCAGCGA
>JAOUPJ010000137.1 GCA_029879945.1 Gammaproteobacteria bacterium | reverse complement strand
ATGTAGCCGTAATAGTCATTAAAACTGGCGTAGTTTTTATCACGTCCTCTCAGCAGGGAGATCATGATATCGCCGAAGCCCTTAGTTTCCTTATGCAGCGGCTCCATCAAGGGTTGCTGCATGCTGATGACCACATCGTCACCACTGTAGGCGGCAACGTGTGTGCCCCAGTCTTCCAGATAGGATCGGATAGGAAGTACTAAGTCAGCCGCAACGGTAGTTTCATCCGGGAACGCAGACAGCGCCACCTTAAAATCCACATTGGCTAAACCGTCTTTTAGTCTTAAGGACTCAGGCGCAGTAAAAACAGGATTCGAATTATAGAAGAACACCACTGAGTGCTTTCTACTTTCCAACGCTTTTGCTAGATCAACCACACTTCGAGTATTTCCTTGCTTGGCTCTCAGCGCAGATGCTGTGACTCGCTTGGAAGGCTCGATAGTTGTTCCCACATTACCCAAAATCACATTGAGCAGCATGGCCGCCTCAACCGACTCATACCCTTTTTCGTGACCGGAAGCAGATGCACCAGCCAGGACCAAACTCGGCGCACGCTCGGTTAGCAAGCTCGCAATACGTTTAATACGCGACGTTTCCACGCCAGTCAGACTGGAAACAGAGTCCAGATCATAGGCCTTCAGGGCATTTCTGACATCGCCTGGAATGTTCACTTTGGCCCAACCCCGGTCCACGATAAAGTTCGCGATCCCAAGCGCCAAGGCTCCCTCTGTTCCTGGGTTTGCATTCACCCACAGATCAGCGCTACCGCCTGTCAAAGTCATTTTGGACTCAACCTGAATCAGAACACCGCGAGATTCCTTGCGTCGGAACTTGGCGTATTCGCCAGGGAAGTGTACTGGGGAAATCCAGGTTGCAAGAAAATCGGCACCAAAGGAAAGCACGGAATTGGCTTTATCGAGCTGCAGCTTGGGCAGATCATCCCCCAGCCAATCGGCACAAACCTGTTGCCAGACTGAAGCATTGACTGTTTCGTGCACATAATGACTCTTGGAGCCCACCGAATCCATCAAATCATCAATCAATTTGGATTGATGACCACTGACGGTACCGGATACAAACGCGACTTTATTACCCTTTGCCGAACCCAATTTGGAGTTCAACGCACTCATCGCTTCATCCCAGGACACCGCCTGCAGGCTACCGCCTTTCCTCATAAGAGGCGCTGTGATTCGGTCTGGATTGAAGTGGGCCTGTACGCCACCCTGACCCATCATGCACGTCTTACCGTGATTGATCGGCGAATCCGGGTTTCCTTCAACCTTCAGGACACGTCCTTCACGAACGCGGCCGTGTATACCGCACCCTGCTTCACATTGACCACAAGTGGAGGCATACCATACGCCCAAACCCGGAATGGCAAATTCTTCAGGGATCAAATAAGAAACGACTTCTTCTTTACCTTCCTCTAATGTAACCGTAGTCGGAAGGTCGCAGCCGGCAAGAGCGGTTCCTGCACCACCCCAGCCCAGCATTTTCAGAAAGCTTCGACGATTAACATTCATCTTATCCATAGTCAGCTACCTTTAATCGCTCAATCTGTTGTTGCCTGGAGGATCACTTATGACACTTCCAGCAATCGCCAGGACCACCATTGGCTTCGTGGCAACGTCTACAAAAACCCATAGTCAACGGCTTCACCTTGTGAGCCACTGTCATCTCACGTATCTCACCGTGACACAAGCCACATACCTGCTGTACATCTTCAACCGGAAAGTCCGCGTCAAAAACAAAACGTCTTATGTGCTTCTCATGCGTAAAGTGAACGTAATCGGGTACATCGTGGACTTTTTTCCAGCGAGGCGATTGGCCTTTCTCCCAATACTCGGTGAGCTTCTGAATGCGTGGCTTGTCGGTGGCGATCATTTTGTGACAACCCATACACTTGCTGGTGGGAGGTATGCCCGCAACCTTACTACGTCGTGCGTAGGTGTGGCAGTACATACAGTTGATCTTCATGTCTTTGACATGCCGGTTGTGAGGAAACTCTATGGGCTGAGGCACATCCTCCCCTTCGTGGTCTCCAACCGGTGGTGAAATATGAGATGGAACCGGTAATTCAGCGCTTGCCTGTAGAGGCATCCACAGAAAGACTGTGAAGCAAATTCCCAGTAACACCCTTGTATTTAGGCGGCTTTGCCCTAATAGAGATCCAAAGTGTTTGAAACTTCTTTGGCACTTCGCGAGATTTATAAGTCGCATCTCCAACCCTCAATGGCTTTGCTATTCGCAGACATCTCGATTCGCGTTCGTCTGTACAAAACCGAGGAAAACCGCGCCCCTGCCGCCATAAGCAACCTTGGGATACACAGTCAACGAAGTTCGTCACTTAGTTACAAGCAACAACAGACGATGGGCTTCCGCATACAGTAGCACGCGGCACGCTAAATCAAGATCCCCCCTATATCCATTAGCGAAAGTCAGTATCAGAAAATACTAATTTTTCGTGTTTCGCAATAAAAACTTTTTTGGTGGCGATTAAGCCAGGTGTTTGATCGTATCGAGCTGAAAAATAATTGTCAACGGATTTTGTCAATTATTTAAGAAAACGGGATGGAATAAAAACTGGAATAAACTACGTCACTTCCGTGGTTCTTACTTCCCTTCCCTGGCTGCAATACAATTAAACACGCAAGAAAAGGCAGTATATAGAAAAAAAAATATTTTTAAATACTTGTTCACACCGGATTGTTAATTTCTACAAAATCGTGTGTTAAATTGAAGCGCCCTACCAATTTCTCGGCCAGGGCCTGAACACCGTAGCGCTCTGTGGCATAATGACCGGCTGAAAAATAATCAATCCCCAATTCCTTGGCCTGATGATAAGTTTGTTCTGATACTTCACCACTGATGTAAGCATCAATATTGTGCATCGCCGCTACTTCAAAGTAGCCCTGCGCACCCCCTGTACACCAGGCTATCTTTTCTATTTCTCTACTGTGCCCAGGTATATGAAGAGGAAAACGCCCCAGCTTTTCATTAATCAAATCGCTCAATTCATTTCCAGATAATTTACGATGTAATTTTCCTACAAACCCCCAAGGCAAGGGGGAGCCTGTATCAAAATGTTCCACAAACTCTATGTTCAAAAGCCTCCCCAGCTGGGCGTTATTACCGATCTCGGGATGCGCATCCAGGGGCAAATGATAAGCAAGTAAACTTAAATCATTTTCCAGTAGAGTTTTGATTCGTCGTTTCTTAGGACCCGTGAGAACTGGATTTTCGTTCTTCCAAAAGAATCCGTGATGAACCAATAGCAGGTCGGCACCCGCAGCCACGGCTGCGTCTATCGCGTCTTGTGAGGCGGTGACGGCGCTGACAATTTTCCGGACCTCGCTTCGCCCTTCCACTTGCAGGCCGTTCGGACAATAGTCGCGAAACTTGTCAACTTGCATAAGCACATCACAATATCCGACGATCTCGTTTAATTGAGCCATAGATCTACCTTCTTGAAAGCATTTCAACTATTAGGATGATTACCTATTTCCCTGGCTGGAACAAGATTGCTGCGCCCAGCACCGGGTTTGTAATTATTTTTAGAGTCGTCATAATGGGGCTCTCAAGGAAACTCGCTTGTTTTCCGCTCTTTTTTTGAGCCTTTTTGGCTCTGCTATTGAAAACAATTGTTTTCGTATTTAACCAATCAATTTGCTGCTAGCGAACGCCTTCAGCATACATTAAAGCAATCATATATCAATGAAGTGATTTATTTTTGTTGGGAGAAACTTTATGAAAAAGAAACTTGGCTTTTTTAATCTAGTCGCCGGATTGGCCATGGCGTCAATTCTTTCCGTAGCGAATGCAGCGGGCGGGGATAATCACGCGGCGGTCTTTCTGGGACAAACTAAAGCAGCTGCGGGCGGCAGTGGGTACAACACCTTTGCTCTAGAATACGAAAGGCGACTGCCACAAATGGACAGAATGTTCGGCATCGGCGTTGTCGCGGAAACGATTCAGTCTGATCCTAGTGCAACGCTTGTTGCAGCCGGCGTAGTGGTTCACCCATGGAAAGATTTAAAAGTGAATATTGCTGCAGGCCAAAAAATGGTTTCAAGCGGCACCGTCGAGGGTATTAAGGTAGAATCGAAATCAAAAAGCGTATTGCGCGTTGGCGCTGGATACGACTTTCATTACAACAATATCTCATATGGCCCTCTTGTAGCTTTCGATTCTGTAGGCGGCTCTGATTACTATGTATACGGCGTAGGGGTAGGCTTAGGTTTCTAAACCTGATTACCATATCGAAGCGCATCAAAAGCCTCGATTCACAAAATCGGGGCTTTTTTGTTCACTCTTACTCACCCCTCCCAAAAGGCCTGGTTCTTGCTGCCATATTCCGTCAAATTTCTAAAAGTTTTTTAACGATTTGCATTTACTCTGGACAAACTCCATATAGAATAGTCTTCAAATCCAATGGGCATTTCATTCACACATGGCACTCACTCCTGACCAAATCAACTGGCTGAAAACCGTCTTCAAGTTCACTCTAGTGGGCATTGTGGTATCGGTGGTGGTAATGTGGTTCCAAGAGAGAGAGATCGATCTAGACTTTAGCACCAAAGTTATTGAATTTAATGAAGTTTCTCCTAGTCAAGGCACGCCCAAGACTACACCGGAAGGGGCGCCAGGCTCTTACGCCAGCGCAGTAACCCATGCGGCCCCCGCAGTTGTGAACATTTTTACCGCCAAAACTGAGACAGCGGATCAGCCCCCCTTATTTAACGATCCTCTTTTTGAAAAATTCTTTGGTGATCGCAACCCTGACCAACCTGAAGATCGGCGAGACACCAGCCTGGGTTCGGGTGTCATCATCAGCCCACAAGGCTACATATTGACCAACAACCATGTCATCGAGCAAGCCGACGAAATAGAAATCGCCCTTAAAGATGGACGCACCGCGGTGGCCAAAGTTGTGGGCACCGATCCTGAATCGGACTTGGCCGTACTCAAAACAGAAATTGAAGGCCTACCCTCCATCACACTCGGCAGATCCGAAAATCTGGAGGTTGGAGACGTGGTCTTAGCCATCGGCAACCCCTTTGGCGTAGGACAGACGGTCACCATGGGTATCGTAAGCGCCACCGGACGAGACCGCTTGGGGCTACACACCTTCGAAAACTTTATTCAAACAGACGCTGCCATCAATCCTGGCAACTCGGGCGGCGCGTTGGTGAACGCCTCCGGACATCTGATCGGAATCAACACCGCTATCTTTTCACGTAGCGGCGGCTCACAAGGGATCGGTTTTGCAATCCCGATCGCCAATGCCAAGGAAGTCACCGAACAAATCATTCAACACGGGCACGTAGTCCGCGGTTGGCTGGGCATTGAAATTCAAGACCTAACCCCGCAACTGGCCGAGTCGTTTGGCCTTAAAGACACGAATGGTGTAATCGTGGCAGGCGTATTGAGAGATGGACCCGCTGATAAGGCAGGCCTCACACCTGGTGATATTATTTTGCTGGTAGAAGGTGAAGCCATCACCGACGGCAAACAAACGGTGAAACGTATTGCCAAAGCGGTTCCCGGAACTCGAATCGAACTGACAATTCTACGCAGCGGTAAAAAATCGACCGTAAGCGCCACAACCAGCGAACGACCAATTCCTCAAGCGGAGAAAGAATAGCGTTCTAAGATCTTTTTAAATACCGGAGCAATACCTCAGGTTTTATCGTTGTCTTCATCTTTATTCTTATTTCTCAATTCCCGCTCTTCTGCCTCGGCTCTGGCCAGCTCTTTATCAAGAAAATCATGATCATCTTCATCATATTCATTGCTTGGCGCAGCGGTTTCCACTTCTTCGGTAGCTTCTTCCTGTGCCTGCTCCCGCCGCTTGACAAACATACGAGCAAATAGCAGACCCAACTCAAACAACAGGATCATAGGCACCGCAAGTAGTGTCTGTGAAATGGCGTCTGGCGGCGTCAGCAACATCCCTAACACAAAGGCAGCAACAATAATATACGGGCGTTTTTCTTTCAGACTATCGACGGTGGTAATACCCATCCAGACAAAAACAAAGGTCGCGATCGGCACCTCAAACGCCAAACCAAACGCAAAAAATATCTTCAAGATAAAATTGAGATAGCTACTAATGTCCGTCATCACCTCCACACCTTCCGGCGCAACACTGGTGAAGAAGCCGAACATGATTGGGAATACCACAAAGTAGGCAAAGGCCGCCCCTAAATAAAAAAGAAAGGAGCTGGAAAGCAAGAGAGGCAGCATGATCTTTTTTTCATGGCCATAGAGCCCCGGCGCAATAAAAGACCAAGCCTGAAACAGCAACCAGGGCATGGCGACAAACAAGGCGACAAACAGGGTTAGTTTAAAGGGTGCAAAAAAGGGAGAAGCCACTTCAGTCGCAATCATGGACGCATTTTTTGGTAAATGCGCCATAAGTGGGGAGGCCATGATCTCGTAGAGTTCATTGGCAAAGGGAACCAAGCAGAGGAAAATGACTGTTAGACCAATCAGGGAACGAATAAGGCGGTCACGCAATTCTACCAGATGCGCAACCAGAGGCATTTCTGACGCATTCACATTTGGTTTTTTACTTTGTTTGACGCGAAAAATTTTTCTAAACATGGTGGTGGTCTGGATTAGAGTGACCGAGAATATTATTCAGGTTTGGTTTTCTTTTCTTCTTCAACACGTACTTCTTTGGCATCGCTTCCTGCTTTCAATTGCGTGTGCTCCGGAACAACAAAACGTGTCCCCACCGGTTTGGCACCTGTGGGCGACTCAACTTCACCTGATTCAAGTTTCTTGTGTTTATCACGGATATCAATCTGTTCGTCCATCAGCTCCTTGAGCTTGTCGGCCTTGTCCAGTTCCATGTCCATTTCGGCCTTGAGATTACTCACCGTTTCCCGGGCACGACCAAACCAATAGGCAACATTGCGAATAAGGCCTGGAAATTTTTCCGGCCCTACTACAATAAGCGCTATCACACCTATTAGCGCGAGCTCCCAAAATCCGATGTCAAACATGGCCTAGCGCCAGTAACTACGGTTTATTACTATCGGTCTTTACGGATTCGGCCTTCTGGGCCTCTACATCAATGACTCGGCCGTCGTCTTTTTGCTCGACACGTTCGGGCTGACTGTCTTTCTTGGCAGCCTCTTCCCCATCTCGCATCGCATCTTTAAAGCCTTTGACTGCACCACCCAAGTCAGAACCCGCTGAGCGCAATTTCTTGGCGCCAAACAGTAACAACACGATCACCAAAATGATCAGCAATTGCCAAATACTAATTCCGCCCATGTTTCTCTCCGTTTCTCTTTCTGTTTTCGCCTAAGGCTTATTTTCCCCGGGCATTTTTTTCATCAATGCCCGATAACCCAAAGCGCCTGTCCAATTCTTCCAACACCTCGTTGGGACCCAAATCGCAAGCGGCCAACATGACCAGGGTGTGAAACCACAGGTCAGCGGTTTCGTACACGATTTGTGATTTTTCGCCATTTTTGGCGGCAATCAGGGTTTCACCCGCTTCCTCGGCCACCTTTTTCAGTATGCTATCCAGTCCCTTATGATAGAGACCGGCCACATACGAGGAATCCGCCGAGGCATTTTTACGCTCTTCCAGCACTTGTGCAAGTCTTGATAGAACTTCACTCATGGTTTGTTACCGCCGTAAATGTCTTGCGGGTCTTTCTCTACCTCATCGGTGACCTGCCATTGCCCATTTTCCAGCTTGCGATAGAAGCAGCGCTCTCGACCGGTGTGGCAGGCAATACCGCCTATTTGTTTGACTTGCATGAGGATAACGTCTGCATCGCAGTCCAGACGTAGCTCTTCCACTTTTTGGGTATGACCGGAAGATTCGCCCTTTCGCCACAGTTTCTGACGAGAACGCGACCAGTATACCGCATTTCCACTAGCCACGGTTTCGGCCAATGATTCCCGATTCATCCAGGCAAACATGAGGATTTTACCCGAAGCGGCATCCTGGGCAATGGCGGGCACCAGACCGTCCTGATCCCATTTGATCTCATCCAGCCAGGCCTCGCTCACTGATCCCGCACCTCAATCCCGGCCTGAGCCATGGCCTCTTTGGCCTGGGCGATCGTGTACTCACCAAAGTGGAAGATACTGGCGGCCAAGACTGCATCCGCCTTACCCTCTTTGACGCCGTCTACCAGGTGCTGCAAATTACCCACGCCGCCCGAGGCGATAACAGGCACTGAAACCGCATCACTGATGGCGCGAGTGAGGGGTAAATCGAATCCGATCTTGGTGCCGTCTCGATCCATACTGGTCAACAGGATTTCACCCGCCCCCAGCTCAACCATCTTTCTGGCCCACTCAATGGCATCCAGACCGGTGGGTTTACGGCCACCATGGGTAAAGATTTCCCAACGAGGCTCTTCATCCTCTGCGCTCACCTTCTTGGCATCAATGGCAACAACGATACATTGCGCGCCAAAGCGCTCGGATGCTTGGCGCACAAACTCCGGGTTGTGCACAGCGGCCGTATTAATGGAAACCTTGTCTGCTCCTGCGCGCAGCATGCGCTGCACATCGGCCAATTCACGAATTCCACCCCCTACGGTAAGCGGAATAAAGACTTGTGACGCGACTTGTTCAACCACGTGAACCATGGTCTCGCGCTGGTCGGAGCTGGCCGTGATATCCAGAAAAGTGATCTCGTCGGCACCTTGCTCGTCATAGCGTTTGGCCACTTCGACAGGGTCACCCGCATCGCGGATGTCTACAAACTTCACACCCTTAACGACACGACCAGCATCCACGTCCAAACAGGGAATAATGCGCTTGGCCAGTCCCACCTTATTTGTTTCCCCGCATATCGTCGGCCATTTTCTGTGCGGCCGCCAGATCCATGGTTCCTTCATATAAGGCACGACCGGTAATCACCCCGGTTATTCCTTCTTCTTCCATGGCACAGAGTGATTTAATGTCATCGATGGTATTGATACCACCCGAGGCGATCACCGGAATTCGTATGCTTTGCGCCAACTTGACGGTCGCTTCAACATTCACGCCTTGCAGGGTACCGTCACGCGAAATATCGGTGTAGATAATCGCTTCCACGCCCATGCTTTCGAAACGCTGCCCCATATCAATAACATCGTGATTAGAAAGTTTGGACCACCCATCAATGGCAACTTTCCCATCCCGCGCATCCAGCCCCACAATGATATGGCTGGGATATTCCAGGCACAGGTCTTCGACGAAGTGGGGCGCATTAA
>JAOUPJ010000450.1 GCA_029879945.1 Gammaproteobacteria bacterium | reverse complement strand
CTGACCCGCCGGCCCCAGTTTATCCATAAGCAGATTATTGACCAATTGCAAATTGGGGCTCACCAGTTCGGTGATGTCGATGTCTTTTTCCAGGGTAAAGGGCTCTCGCTCCACTACCTCGTAAAAATATTTCATGGCGTGTCCACCACCAAAACTGCCATCACCCTGTTTCCCGTCGCCAGTGTGTTCGGTGGCGAAGAAGTCACAAATGATGACCAGTCCACCGGGTTTCAGTAACTGCTTTAATTTATTGAAGGACTGGTCCAGCGGAATGTATTGATAGGATTCGCTAAACAGGGCCACATCGTATTGGCCATTGCAAACCGACTCGGGCAAGTCTTCAAGGGTGTTTTCATAGACCTGGCTCTTGCAGCCGGGACGTGCAGCAATGCGCTCTCGTACCTTGTTGGCCAGATGCGGTGCGGGTATAACGCCATCTACCTGATAACCTTTGTCCACCATTTGCGCCAGAATGTGCCCGGTGCCACAACCGATATCGATCACGCGCACGGGCGAGCCTGCCGGAGTGGGCGGCAAGTCTGAGAGTATCATGTCGGTATATTCCTGCTGGGCCTGTGGAACGTTCGCCAGGTTCAGATCCAGCTCTTTACGCCACAGTCCATAGTGCAGGTCTTCCACCTGTAAAAGTTGCTGGGCAAGGACCAGCCCCAGTTCCTGGCTGTGCATTTTTTCCGACATCCTACCTCCGTGTTGCGCTGCTTAGATGGGTCAATTATAAATCTTCGACCCGCGTTTTGACATAGGCATAAACTGACTAGATATTAACCAATTATTAGCCGCGCTCGGGCTCGATACAGGTCCATGCTTTTTGCTATAGTTAGGCGCACATCTACCGCGAAGGAATCCTTATTTCTATGGCTCAATATATCTTCACCATGAATCGCGTGGGCAAGGTCGTGCCCCCTAAACGCGAGATTCTAAAAAACATTTCACTGTCGTTTTTTCCCGGTGCCAAAATCGGCGTATTGGGTCTGAACGGTTCGGGTAAATCTACCTTGCTACGCATCATGGCCGGGGTGGACACGGACTATCTGGGTGAAGCGCGTCCACAAACGGGCATACGCATCGGCTATCTGCCACAAGAGCCACAGCTCGATCCAAATAAGGATGTGCGCGGCAATATCGAGGAGGCCCTGCAACACATCAAGGATGCCCAGGAGAGACTGAATAAGGTCTACGAGGCCTATGCCGAACCGGATGCGGATTTCGATGCCCTGGCCAAGGAACAAGCGGAGTTGGAAAACCTGCTGCAAGCATCCGATGGCCACAATTTGGATAACACGCTGGAGCGCGCGGGTGAAGCCCTGAATCTGCCCCCCTGGGATGCAGATGTGACCAAGCTTTCCGGGGGTGAGCGTCGACGTGTGGCCTTGTGCAAACTGTTGCTCTCTGCGCCGGACATGCTCCTGCTGGACGAGCCCACCAACCACTTGGATGCGGAATCAGTGGCCTGGTTAGAGCGATTTTTGCACGATTATCCAGGAACTGTGGTGGCCATTACCCATGACCGCTATTTTCTGGACAATGTGGCGGGTTGGATTCTGGAGCTGGATCGCGGCGAAGGGATTCCCTGGGAGGGCAATTACTCCTCCTGGCTGGACCAGAAAGAAAAACGCCTGGAGATGGAAGAAAAGACCGAGTCGGCCAGACAAAAGGCCATCAAATCCGAATTGGAGTGGGTACGCTCCAATCCTAAGGGCAGACACGCCAAGAGCAAGGCCCGTTTGGCCCGTTTTGAAGAACTGACCTCGCAAGAATCCCAAAAACGTAATGAAACCAAAGAGATCTATATCCCACCCGGTCCGCGTCTTGGCGATCTGGTGATCGAGGCCAGCCATATCAGTAAATCGTTTGGTGATCGCCTATTGGTGGAAGACCTGAACTTCAATCTGCCCAAGGGCGGTATTGTCGGCATCATCGGCGCCAATGGTGCGGGTAAGACCACCCTGTTCCGCATGCTGGTGGGGCAGGAACAACCCGATAGCGGCGAGTTGCGTATCGGAGAAACGGTAGAGCTTTCTTATGTGGACCAGAGCCGTGATGCGTTGGACGGCAGCAAAACCGTATGGCAAGAGATTTCGGAGGGTGAAGACATTATCCGCGTCGGTAAATATGAAACGCCCTCACGCGCCTATTGTTCACGCTTCAACTTCAAAGGCACGGACCAGCAAAAACTGGTGAAAGAACTATCCGGAGGTGAGCGAAATCGTTTACATCTGGCCAAACTGCTCAAGAGCGGCGGCAATCTATTACTCTTGGACGAGCCCACCAATGATCTGGATGTGGAAACGCTACGGGCTCTGGAAGAGGCACTCCTGGACTTCCCCGGTTGCGCTGT
>JAOUPJ010000136.1 GCA_029879945.1 Gammaproteobacteria bacterium | reverse complement strand
TTTTGCTGGTTCTTATGTTTGAGTTATTTATCCAAATCCGGGTCGGCATAACGTGAATTGATCTCCAGAATTTCAGCTTCACGCTTGAAGAAGACGTCAACCAAGTCGGGATCGAAATGTTTTCCACTTTGGGTCCGTATGTAATCTAATGAGGCGTCAATGGTCCAGGGCTCTTTATAGGGACGTTTTGAGGTTAAGGCATCAAACACATCTGCAATGGCAACGATTCGACCCTCGATGGGTATCTCATTCCCCTTCAACCCTTCCGGATAGCCTGACCCGTCCCATTTTTCATGATGCGTCAGGGCGATCACTCTGGCTGTATCAAGTAGTTCGGAATTGTGGCCGGATAGTAATTCCGCACCAATGGTGGCATGGGTCTTCATCACTTCCCATTCGTCGGCCGTCAACTTACCCGGTTTTAGTAAAATTCGATCGGGAATTCCGATTTTACCCACATCATGCATGGGACTGGCATTCAATAGCAATTCCAGCTGTGAACCATTCATGCCGATCTCTTCCGCAATGCACACCGTGGTTTTACTCATGCGAACAATGTGTAAGCCGGTTTCGTTGTCCTTATACTCGGCGGCCCTGCCCAAGCGACGAATAATTTCCAACTGGGTGTCGTGAATGGCCTTGGTTCTTTCCCTAACCTTCTCTTCCAGGTCCAGATTTTCTTTATGAAGCGCCCTTTGCAGTAGGCCTACCTCCAGCATATTGGCGATCCGGGTCAACAGTTCCACCCTATCGAACGGTTTGGTCAGGTAGTCTCTGGCTCCCAATTCCAAGGCATGAATTCTTGAATCCCGATCGGTCTGAGCTGTCAACACCAGTACCGGCGGTATATCGTCGGCATCCAGGCCACGTAACTTTTCGATCACCTGAAAACCGTTCATTTGTGGCATATTGATGTCCAGGAGTACCAAATCAGCCCTTTTTTCCTGGTATTGCTTGATTCCATCCAGAGGGTCTGTGGAACTTCGTATCTCGGTATAACCATCCTGAACGAGAATTTTTTCTACAACCTTGATGTTAACCGGCTGATCATCAATGATGAGTATGGACGCGTTACGAATATTATCTACAACCACAAGCTCTCCTGCTTGGCTTCACTGTGCGGAAACTTAGTTAAGCACTTGCTAACGGCAAAATCATTAGCAAGTATAAAACCTTTTATGGAATTTGTCCCGATTTCTCATTAAGTTTAGTCTATGATAAGTTTCCCTGGGCATATAACTTGTATCCGAACTAACCTATATATGGGAAATCTATTTCGTCAAATTTTATACAGCTTTTTATACTTGGCTTCCTGCTCCTCGGCCTTGGCCTATGGAGTAAATCAAAGTGACACCGTTATCACTGATAACATCGGCCTTTTTGCCCCCAGCATTAGTACGCTCTCTGCTTTTGAGAGTGATTTTGGGGCAAGCACTTTTGGCAAACCGAAATTAGTAAACAAAGAAATCCTTGCTGAATACGGTGGGGGCTATGTCGGGATGCTGATTGGCGTTCTAGTTGGAAACGCGGGCGCAAAAATGATGGGTGACGGGGCCAAAAGGGCAACAAAATGCGCGAATTGTGACAATACACTGCGCTTGGGCTTGATCAGTATTTCATCTTCTTTTGTGTCCGCAAAAGGTGTGCAACTTGTGGGAGCAGACTACGGCATTGGCGGAAATACATGGGTATCTTTTTTAATGGGACTAGTACCAGCAGTCGGAATTACCATGCTAGGTTCCGACGAAGTAGGCCTTTCTGACACCTTAAGCTCTGTCTTGTTTTCCTTTGCTGTGCCGGCAGGTACCGTTTTGGGATTCAATCTGACCCGAAGGTCGGTTCCCGTCAGCGGGATCTATTTACGAAATCCGAACAAACCACGCACTTACCTGAATGTCCGAACCTTAGAGGGTGCGCCCGCCCTGAATCTCGAGTACCGCTTTTAGCTATTTGCGAAAAGAAGGCAGTTGCTCTAAAACTTTTTCAAACTCCGAATCGAGAACAGACATTACCTCTGGGTCTTGAATGTAACCCTGCTCCAGATCCGATTCAATGTATTTGCAGGCTTTGGAAAACGACTGTAACCCAAATTCACTACCCGCCGCCTGCAGAACTTTCAGGGTATCCAGAATCTCATGCACATTTCCATAGAGCATTTTTTCTCGCAGGGTACTAAGGTGAAACACGGTATCCTCTGTAAAATCCGCAATAAGATCATCCATATCCATGCCCATGGTTTCTTTGAGATCACCAAAAACTGCCGGATCAATAATTTTTAACTGCGCTTGTCCCATTCTAAAACACCTCTAGGGAAAACCGGGTATCTTTTTATCGGATTCTAAGAAATAGCCTAGAGAATCAAAACTGTAACGAATTGTAAATTAGAAAGACTAAATCAAAGCGCACTAATCACAGGGTGTACTTAAAACGGATGTATGCATAGGCCTTTTTTTCCGTTTCGTACCGCTCCCCATACCGAGCTTCAAAAGAGAGGTTTCCCAGGGTGTACCTGCCACCCCACTCCCAGAAACTCGTCAGAAGATCCTGCTTGCTGAACCGATTGTTTGTGGCTTTTCCGCGAATGAGCAGATTTTTTTTAGAACCATCACCATATTGATATCCAAGCCCACAAGCATATTCGCTTTCCGGATGCGCGTGCTCCGAATTGGAAGCAGAATACGTAAGCCGGAGTGTTAGTAAATGTGTGAGAGACCGGACCCGGTAGTCCATATTTACTTTTTGACTTTGAGACAGTGATTCATCATTGATGGCGTCATTGTTTTCCAGTGTAACCAAACGAGTACGGTGGTAAGAAACTTTCATCGTTTGTTCATCATTTATCAAATAGCTCAACCCGCCCTCAAACTCACTGTTTGCTCGTGTGTTCAGCGAACTCCATCGTGTTTGATAATCACGAAAAGAATCCAGACGGGCCCGTGGTCTCCACATCCCTGCACCCAGCAACAAGCCAAATTGCTCCGAAACATCCCATATGGCCTTGGCTTGCACCGCCTCTTCATTCCGTTGACGAGACCCCAGATACTCATCACTATACGCCTTTGCTCTCGAATAGGGATTTGTATAGTCAGGGCTGTATCGCCAGGCATTCAGCTGCAATGAACCAAGATTCTTACGTCTGTAGGACACCATCCCCAATACTCCCATGCCCTGTTGGTTTGATTTGGCAAATTCCAAATTGATATCCCAACTACGGGTATCAAAATCCACATAGACACCACTTGCAGAATAAGCTTTCTGGTTTGCGGAAAACCTGGAGTGAGGGGCAAAGTAACCATCGCCTAAGGCGGAGTCCATATTGATCGTAGCGCGATAGCCAGCGACACCTAGGCGTAGATGTTGAAAGAGGGAGTGGCTTACGTTAACACCTACAATTTCTTCTGAATAGGCATTGCGTAGGGACAAATATTTTCCCGATTCACCGCTCTCCATGCGCACTGCACTGCTATACCAATTCCCTGTGATATCGCAACGGTAATCACCCTGTGTCTTGCCCTCCCGGTCACACACATCAAGAAAAGCGGAACGCCAGGCGTCCGGCCTTCTCCTTATTTCATATTGGTAGAGATCCCGTGCCCTAACAGAATAGAAGAAGATCGTTTCGGCATCTTTTGTTTTATAAGTAAAAGCCACCCCCTGTAAAGATTCGTCCTCAGCGATTTTCTGATTAAAGGTATCGATGCTCAACCCAGCTGCCGGAAACCACGCGCTATTTCCAGTGGATGTGCGACTGCCAAACACCAGTCCACGATTAAAGACCACATTGTAGTGCCCCAACACATACTGCCATGACCGTTGCCCGCCAGACATAAAACTGTTTCCCATCCTGTATTCATAGGGCGGTTTTTGGGCTTCCCAGGTTTCCAGGTCTTCCCTGTATTTGAGTGAATAGGATTCCTCACTATGCACTGCCGCCCGCATCACCATTTCGTGCCCTTCCCTTTTTTCCACTACCCCATAATTCTGTGCTACTCGTGAAGACCTGCCTTCTGCCATACTCAGGGTTTGAACGAGGTAGCGTGTCTCTCTGAACGGTAGAGAGAAATCGACCAGAGATTCATATTGGATCAATTCAGCTTTACTGATCGCGGTGAGTCTCGCCAGTTCGGCTATGGTCTGAATTGATCCGATCTGTTTACGGTGCTGCACGATCAGTTTTGCCGTATTGGCATCCAGAAAAGGCAGTCGCCTTAATTCTCTGATTCCTGCCACATTGAGTTTGACGCGCTCCATGTCAATTTGCTGATTTTCGAATTCATTCTGCACCTCATTGTCCAATTCCAATATTTCCGCCTGCGCGGCCGAAATGAATAAGGCCATTATGAAACCGGGCAAAACGCGTTTAACACATTGTGTTCGGCTCTCCGGGCGAACCGCGGCCCAAAAATTCTTTTGTTGTTTCACCTGAGAGACACCAATTATTATTGTTATTATTGAATTCCACATCGGCAGTAGAGGTCGTAAATGAGACTTGCGCCGACACCCCCGATGCCGGATTCTTGGGCTCTGCCATATCCACTGCCTCAGCATTGGCGTTTTCAACACTGAAGATACCGGCCGCACTGGAATAGAAATCCAGACCTGTAATCATCACATCAACCCGCACATTATCAAGAACGGCATTTTCACCCGCCACCACAAAATAGCTACCTGCCGGAAAGTAGAGACATTTTGAACTCTGTAATTCGTATCGTCGCACGGACTCATCTTTTTTTTGTGAAACCCACAACCCATTCAGATGTACCCCCTGGGCGCTAGGATTCCACAGCTCCACCCAATCCCGCCCGTTATCAGTACCCTCCGGATTACTATAAATCTCATTGAGCAGGACTTGCCCTGTGAGCGGCGTTAGAATGGGCATCCATTCCGAACCTTCATTCAAACACACAAGACCGCAAGGTTCGTTCTCCACACCCGGAGAGCCTATCCCTTCAAAGACTGATTCAGACTTTGAAAAACAGAAATCGTCCTGCCCGTTTTTTTCCTGACGACGATTAAAGGACACACCCGATCGGGAATTGTTATAACTGACCTGATCGTATACGAGAGACTTGTCTGCATTGCTTAATACCAGTTGCGAGGCGTCATTATAGAGATTCTCCCCCTCCAGTATGAAATTTATGGTGGACGTGCCTAGTGTAAGAGGCGCGTTACTGAGCAATACCAAATCCCCTGGGCCCATGGAAAAACAGCTATTTTCAGAAGTTTGCCAAACCCGTTGTTTGCCCGTTGCCACATTGATCGAGGTAATTTTCACTCCATGCAGGTCGAAGCGTTGCTCAGATATATTTTTAATTTCTATCCATTCCTTGCCTGTATCGCTACCGTCCGGATTGGGGAAAATTTCATTGATTCGCAAAGCGTTTAAAGGGGTCGCCACTATCGCGCGACGCATCCCGGTTTCATCGACGCACCCACAGGCAATATTGACCTTACCGGGGCTGCCGTGATTGTTGGCATCATCATAACTGAGAAAGCCCTTGCACCATGAACGATTGGTGTGCTCCAATCCAGATCTCACTAGACTGTACCCCTCCTCTACTGGTAATTGATTGAGCTTGCCATAGGGAAAAAAATCAGACAGTTCGGATTTACATTTAAGGCTGACGCTCCCAGCGGAATTGGAAAGAGAAAGCCCAGGATGCTCCACGTCCACAAAATATTGTTTGGCCGAACCAATCACTGCATAGGATTTGGCGGGTAAGGAAAAATACTGGGAAACAGGCGTCCACCGCACGGCACCAGAACCTTGAATTCCCAACATGGCACGATTGAGTTCCAAGTCTCTGTCTGTGGTATTGTAGAGTTCGATCCACTCCACACCCTCTAGTCCCAGTGGTGCGGGCATGATTTCGGAAATGAGTATCTCGCCTTGAGCAAAGCTGCACACAGGTCCTTCCTCCAAGGGAGGATTATCGAGTGAGCACGCACAGAGAAAAACAAACAGAACTGGAATAAGCACCCTGCATATCATTATAATTATCTTATTATTGTTATTATTGGTTTAAACTATAACGAGATTTTTCTTGGCATGCAATACTCTTTTTTGAATCATGCATCGTTTGCAGTGAGGACCCGTGAATTTTCAACGTAAGGAATATCCTTTTCCCTGGCGAAACAACAATCGCATAGCACTATTGATTGACGCAGCGAAGTTTTACCCCGCTATCCTTGAGGCCATCAGTAAGGCAAAAAACGAGATACTGATAGAAATGTATCTGGTGGAATCGGGGCATGTGCTGAATCGATTTTTTTCTGCCTTGGAGTTAGCCGTTGAAAAAGGAATATGTGTCCGTTTAATCCTGGATGATTTCGGTTCACGAGGCCTTTCCGCACGAGACAAATCCCGATTAGAGACCTCAAATATAGAAATTCACTACTATAATCCCTTCCACTATGGCCGACTCCGGCGCTCACTGTTCAGGGATCACCGAAAAATATTTATTGTTGATGGCACCATCGCCTTTGTGGGGGGGGCCGGTCTCACCGATGCGTTTGAAAATCAGGCCAATCCGGCATTGAGTTGGCGCGATACCATGGTGTCTGTATCCGGCCCTTGTGTAGCAGACTGGAAGACTCTCTTTTACGACAACTGGCCACAGGCCGACAAGTTAGAATCCACTACGGAGAAAACTCAGCCGGTAGACGATAGCGAACAGTACGCAGGACGCGTCTCCGTTACACCTCGTCATGGTAAGCTGGAATTAAAACGTTCCTTGATAAAACGCATCCGAGGTGCAGAAAGACAGATTTGGATCGCCACCGCCTATTTTCTCCCTTCACAAAAAATCCGTCGCGCCCTGGCAAGAGCCGCGCGATCCGGGGTGGATGTGCGCCTGCTACTTCCCGGCAAACATACCGACCATCCAGCCGTACGCCATGCCGGTCGACGCTTTTATCACTATTTATTAAAAAACAAGATACGAATTTTTGAATACCAGCCCCGCTTCACCCACTCCAAGGTAATGCTTGCTGATAACTGGGTGTCTATCGGGTCCAGCAATATTGATCGCTGGAATCTGCGCTGGAACCTGGAAGCCAATCAGGAAGTGGATAGTTCCGACTTTGCGCAAAAGATCATTACCATGTTTGAGAATGACCTCGAGCACAGCACAGAAATCACCTTAAGTATGTGGAAACGTCGCTCCCGTTATCGTCGCCTGCTGGAGTGGTTTTGGGGAAAGATCGATGTATTTATCGATGCACTTTCGCGTCGAAAGAGCTAGGGATGCACGAAGCACCGTAACGGTCGACCCTCACTATTTAAGGAGCAGCTCGCCCTCAATGGGCAGGTATATGGAAGCCGACTGTTTCAACGATAAAGCAGTGAGCATCGGCACACCATAGACCTCCACCTCTGTGTTGTAGCTATTCTTCAGCTTCTCCACCAACAACACAAAATCCCCATCACCCGATGCCAGCACCAGCACATCCGCATCCTTTCCATACTCCAAGGCATCAATGGTGATACCCACATCCCAATCACCCTTGGTTGAGCCATCTGAACGCTGGATAAAAGGTTTGAGCTTTACTTCAAACCCGATGGCCCTGAGGATGTTCTGAAACTCCTGTTGTTTTTTGTCATTTCGATCGGTGGTGTAGGCAATCGCTTTAACCACTTCTCTATCCGATGTTGCTTGTTTCCAAAACTGGTTGTAATCAAAATTGCAATGATAGGCCTGTCTTGTTGTGTAATAGATATTCTGCACATCAACGAGTAAAACGACTTTTTGCATTAACTGTAATCCTGTTACATCGCCTGGATGTTCGGAGTAAGAAGCCAATAATCGACAACGCAAACGGTTTTTCCACCACAGTCAAGCAGCAACAAATAAGAAAATTTTTCGCTACACACGGCCCTGGAAAATGGCTGGATTTTGGCGGTGATGTAATACAGCAATCACGCTTACTTTATCTTCCAGATCTATAAAATAAATTGCGTAGGGAAACCTTTGTAATGAATGCTCGGCAAACGGATTTGAATAATTCTGGAAAGTGGTTTGGATTTCTGGCAATCCAAGAGAAAGCCTCTTCAATACAAAGCATGAAGTGAGCACCTAGCCCCTTCCTTTTCTCCTCATACCAGAAATACGAATTGGAAATATCATTTTCCGCCTCTTCGCGGATTTCCAATTCCCTCATTTTGAACTTAAAATCCTGCTTTTAACCACATCCCAGGATGACCCCGCATTAGGATTAAGCTCAAATGATTTCAGGCGCTCTTCAAGGATCTTTTTATGCTCTTCAGAAAGGGGAATTTCGCTCTCTTCACTTAAAGCACTATCCCATAGTTCCTCAGCGAGCAAAATCTTTTCGGAAGCAGTAAGGCTTTGAAATTTAGACATTATTTAGTGCCCTCTCCAACAGATTTATACTATTCTATCGGAAATTCGCCTGATATCCTAATGCCAAGTCCTTGACTATAAATTAAGCGCTAGCGAGACTGATTGGGATGCCTACCGCTGTAACGATTGGGGAACGAAGGCCATTTCCCCACCCCCTCTGGGAATGCCCCTTGCACATTCCCAGCTAGTTATTGAATAGAAAGACCATGTACGAATTCGCCATCAATGCCTTTGTGATCCTGTTCGTCGTCACCGATCCGGTGGGCGTGGCGCCTGTCTTTGCCGCTTTGTGCCAGGGCGCGCCGAAAAATTACGCCCGGACCATGGCCATCAAGGGAACCGCCATATCCGGGCTGATCCTGCTCTTTTTTATGTTTGGGGGACATGCCCTGTTAAACGCACTGGGTATCAGCCTGGACGCCTTCCGCATTGCCGGTGGCTTCTTTCTTTTTTTGATTTCCATCGACATGGTCATGGCACGTCAAAGCGGTATCCGCAGCACCACCCCCAGTGAGCGCGAGGAAGCCAGTCATAAGGACGATATCTCGGTGTTTCCCCTGGCCATTCCCCTCATCGCCGGACCCGGCACCATGACCACCCTGCTGCTAATGATGGGCGAGGCCAATGGACAAGTCCCTTATATCTTCACCATCCTGGCTGTTATGATCAGCATCCTGCTCATCGTTCTACTATCTTTGCTCACCGCCACTCGCCTGATGAAGCTCATTGGCGAAACGGGCAGTAACGTGGTGAGCCGAATTTTGGGTCTACTGTTGGCCGCACTTGCGGTACAATATATGGCAGACGGGATCATCGGCAGCTTCAGCGGCGCACCATTAGTCTAAACTCAATACACTATGCACATAATCATCT
>JAOUPJ010000449.1 GCA_029879945.1 Gammaproteobacteria bacterium | reverse complement strand
AACGGCAGTGATAACGCCATTCTTCATGATTAAAGAATAGGGCGTGTGGACAATCCCCTGCACGCTGTCGCTGGCATCAACCACGATGGTTCCGTTGATCGTCTCTTCCACAGGAGCGATAGAGACCTGAGCGCCAGGGAAAAAGTCAACTTCCCCGTCCTCAGAGAGCGCCCCGTCACCACTGATGCTCTTCCGCGGCATCAGGTCAAAGCTCACCTCGGTTCCCTGCGGCGACGTGACGCGACAGTGCTTGGTTTGATCCCATAGCCTTGCCACCAGTTCTGCATTGCGTATCATCGCTTCGACGTTAACATCTAGGAGAGCACGAACCACATAGTCCTCAACGCCCTTTACGTTAGTAACGAGCAGGCGCGTGCCCTTGCCACGCGCTTCGATGGTCGCCGGGTCCGTATCAATCTCGTCACATAAATCCAGTATCAACTTGCTCGCGCGAATGGCGTTGGAGATGACAGGCCCGAGTTTGCTGGCAGCGCCTCGGACGCGACGTGGTTTGATGATCAGTTGGGTATCCGCCCCAGCCCGCATCCCTGCCGCCAGACATGCCTCGGCCAAGCCAATGTCGTGGGCAGTGCTGGTAATGATCAGGAAAGGATCGCCTGGCTCGGGCCGTACCAAGCGGGTGATGGTGGCTTCAGCAAACGCTTCCCAATATAGGCTTGTACGCATCTTGTCCTCCTTGCCATGATGTCTTGTGCTATTCCGTCGATCCGAACCGGGCGGGGTCGAACATTTCTATGGGCACAGAGCTGCGCCCCCTGGCGATATCGATACGCATCTGACCATCTTCTTTTTGCGAAATTCTAGTGAGGGTATCCGCCATACTTATGGGCAGCCTTAATCATAGCCATATAATTTTCCGCTTTGCAGCCTGGATGAATTGAATTGGATGAACTAATAATGTAGCCGCCTCCCAGTGCTGCCTTTTCAATCGTCTCCTTGACAGCCTCTTCTACCTCCTTTTCCGTACCAAAGGGAAGTAAATGGCGACAATCAATGTTACCCAGTATGCAAGCTTTTCCAGTCAGATGTTCTTTAACCTCAGCAATATCCATACATTGAGGCTGGACCGGATGGAACCCATCAAAACCCACTTCCACGAAATCATCCAGAATTAGCCATGCATTCCCATCGGTGTGCTTTATGATTTTTAACTCCTTCCGGTGCGCATAATCCACGATCTCTCTTTGACAAGGTTTAACATATTCCCGATAGTGTTTAGGGGATATAAAAGTGGTTGTTTCGCCCGCCAGATCCCCATTCATTGAGAGGACATCAACTCCTATCTTAGCAGCCATATCAATGACGGCCATGCTGAAATCGGTGGCGATACGCGCCAGATCATGAACCAGTCCCGGATTCAGCATATAGTCTATGAACAGGTTCTCCATGCCTCCCCGCAGGAGCCAACTTGTCTTAAATGGATCAGTGAGACCCATAAAGTGGGCTCTATCCTTCCCCACCTTGTCAATTATGTACTGTACTTTCGCAAAATCATCGGGCTTGAGCTTGGATACCATATCGTATCCTTTAATATCTGACGATTCCTTAATCGGCCCTTCAGCGACTACAGGGTCGCCATGTTCGCTGAGATAGTAGACTCTGCCATATTTGTCCCGGCTACGGCCATCGCCAATGCGCTCTAAACCCCTCGAAAATTCATAGCTCGTAGCATCTAGCCCTAATTCTTTGACCAAAAGACAGTACAGGTCCAAGATTTCGGGGCTTACCTCAGCTTGCAGCAACCCTTTCCCAGTTCTTGGTTTTTGTACGCTAACTCCAAGGATTTTCGCCAGGCCGACGATAATTGGTTCATCTATCCAAGCCTCAAAGATGGGCACCTTGTCAGGTTGTGCATTGTTCAGAGCAGTTAAAATCCTTTGTTTGGAATTCATGTTTCCTCCATCAAGCACAAAGGAGATTGTTCGGCGCTTCGCGCCTCAGAATGACATGGCCAAAGGATATTTTGTCTCCCAGGCAACCGCAAGTGAAGCTAATCAGAATTAAGATGCGATTGCCCCAGAGCGATCCTCTGCGGACACCGGAGCTATGCACCCGTACCGCGCAGGCGCGGGTCTAGCAGGTCGCGGAGGAAATCGCCCACCAGGTTAAATCCTACCACCAGCAGGCAAATGGCCAGGCCGGGGAAGGTTGACCACCACCACTGAGTCAGGATGTGCGTGTGCCCCTCACTGACGAGATATCCCCATTCAGGCGTGGGCGGCTGCGCGCCCAGGCCAATGAAGCTCAGCCCTGCGGTCGTCAGCACCACATAGCCTGCGTCGAGTGTCACCTGGATGATGGTAGGGTTGATGCAGTTGGGCAGAACGTGGCGCACAAGTATCCGCCAG
>JAOUPJ010000135.1 GCA_029879945.1 Gammaproteobacteria bacterium | reverse complement strand
AGTAAATTGATCGTCTTTAGCAAGAGTACCTTTAATCACAACAAGGCCAGATTTGCATTGAAAGGTGCCCACCGTGTGGCCAAGTGCGAGTCTTGTCATAAGAAGGACAAGTACAGAGTGGTTGAATCGGCCTGCATCGCATGTCACAAAGAACAGGATGTACACAAAAAACGTTTTGGTAAGGACTGCAACCAGTGTCATAAGGAAACACAATGGACCAAGGTGGATTTTCCGCACGAGTTGACAAAATTCAAATTAAAAGGAAAACATCAGGACTTGCTTTGTGCCTCCTGCCATGTCTCCAGCAGTTATCTAACCGCCTCGAATAAATGCGGATCTTGTCATAAGCATGAAGACAAACACAAAGGACTATGGGGAGAGAAGTGTCAGGACTGCCATACGGAGACCAGTTGGAAGCTCAATCGCTTTGATCACCAAAAGGAAGATTTTAAGCTTAAAGGGAAACACGTCTATCAAACTTGTGAGAGTTGCCATAGCGCCAAGCCCAGCAAAGATAGAAAGGATTGTAATGAATGCCATAGCGATATACACGAGAAACGCTATGGTGATAAATGCCACAATTGCCATAGCCCGGAAGACTGGGCCAAAACAAAATTCTCGCACGACAAAACCGACTTCAAACTGGAAAACAGACACAAGAAGACCGCTTGTGAGACCTGTCACCTTAAAGATCAAAAAACGCCTATCAAGTGTTTTGGCTGTCATTCCACACAAGATGTGCACTTCGGAAAGCTGAAAGAAAACTGCGCCGAGTGTCATAGCAGTTCCAACTGGGCGAAGGTGACAGGCTTTGATCATGAATTCACGCGTTTTTCCTTAAATGCGAGTCATACCGCCTTGGCCTGTGAAGATTGCCATCAAAACAAACGCTATCAGACCAAGATTCTTTGTCATAGCTGTCATAAACAAGAAGACAGTCACAAGGGTGTGATGGGGGAAAAATGCGAAGCCTGTCATCAGGCCAATGCATGGCGTGTGTGGCATTTTGATCACGACAAAAAAACCGATTTTAAATTGAGGGATGCGCACAAAAACATTAGTTGCGCCGCCTGCCATAAAGAGAGCGATAAAAAGGCCAGTGCGGCCTCTTCAACGTGTATCGCGTGTCATTTTAAAGACGATATACACCTGGGACGTTTCGGCAATGAATGCGGTCAATGTCACAACGAAAAAGATTTTAAACAGATTATTCGTAAAGGAAATCGAATATGAGCATGAGATTAGTACTGGCCTTGTCACTCTATGTCTTGACACTGGTCTTTTCAGGTCCAAGCTACAGTTTTGATCACTTTCAAACAGATTTTCCTCTGACCGGTAAACATCGCAGTGCCTCGTGTGAGGATTGTCACCAGCGAGGGCGCTTCAAGGGAACACCCAAAGTGTGTGCCGCTTGTCACAATGGGCGCAAGGCACCCGGTAAAGGGGCCAGACATATCGCGACCACGCATCAATGTGAAGCCTGCCATGATAGCAATAGCTGGAAAGTGACTGCTGTTGAGCATGATGCAGTAGTGGGGAGTTGCAAAAACTGTCACAATGGTCATCTGGCCAGAGGGGCAAGCAATGCCCATGTGCTGGCAGATAAAGACTGCAAATCCTGCCATATCAGTTTTTCCTGGAAGATTGTCCATTTTTCTCACGCCAGCGTTCACGGTGCGTGTATGAGTTGCCACAACGGGCGAACCGCTCGTGGAAAACATCGAGATCACACACAAACCACTTCAGACTGCGGTGAATGTCACAACACAGTGAGCTGGAACGCGGCGCGTGTGGATCACGCCGCATTTGTTGGGCCGTGCAAAAACTGCCACAACAATTCCAAAGCGCGTGGAATGAATCAGGGGCATATCCAAACCGCGAGTGATTGTGATACCTGTCATACCCCGACGGCCTGGAAGCCAGCCAATATGAACCATGTGGGAATCACCGGCACCTGTATGAGTTGCCATAGCACGAAACCTTCTGGTCACGTACAGACACAAGCTGATTGTGGTGATTGTCACAATTCTGTGGCCTGGCGTCCTGCCAATGTGAATCATTCCAATATCACGGGTGAATGCAGGGCGTGTCATACCGAGAGAAGTAACACGCATGTTCAAACCTCGGCCGATTGCGTTAACTGTCACAACTCTGTGGCCTGGCGTCCTGCCAATATGAATCACGATAACGTAAGCGGTGAGTGTCAGGCTTGCCACAGGAAGAACGACACCCATATTCAAACCATGGCCGTGTGTACCGATTGCCACAATACCGTGGCCTGGAAACCGGCCAATATGAATCACAATAGTGTTAGTAGTGAATGTCGAAGTTGTCATACCAATAAAGGGCAGACACATGTGCAGACCCAGGCCGATTGCGGAGATTGTCACAACTTCGTTGCCTGGCGCCCTGCCATGATGAATCACAATAGCGTTAGCGGTGAGTGTCGTAGTTGTCATAGCAATATGGGTAGTGGCCATATATCGACTGCATCCGATTGCGGGACGTGTCATACGACGACGGCCTGGAAGCCCACGCATTTTGATCACAGTGCAGTACAGGGCTCTTGTAAATCTTGTCACGATGGCAAAAAAGCGCGTGGTATGCCGGACGGACACTTTGTCACATTCCAGGAATGCAGTGAGTGTCACACCAATGCGAGTTGGGCTCCCTTGCCGTATACCCACAAGTCGCCCAACTATCCAGGGGATCACGCCGTGAGTCTGAGTTGCGATGCCTGTCACACCGGAAAGACAGAAGCGGTGACATGGAAAAACGGCGGGCTAAAACCGGATTGTGCAGCCTGTCATCAAAACGATTTTGATCCTTCAGAGCACACGATGGTGTCTTCACCCCTACGGCGTTATACCGCCGTTGAATTGAAAGACTGCACAGGTGCCTGTCACGTCTATTCCGATGCCTCACAAACGCAGATCGTGTCGCGGCGTTCCGGGCCCGAGCACACCGTAAGATCACGCAGTTGGGATTAACATGAAACACATAGTCAGTCTTGTATTGTTATTGCTATGCGCCACAGCGGTGGCGCAACAATCCACTGTGAGTGTGGAGCAACTGGTGCAGAAGAGTCTGGTCTCCATAAAAAAGGGAGACTATCAAACGGCCATTACACTACTCAATGAGGCCTCACGCAGTGCGGATGAGCGACAACAGGAACGGATTGCTCAGTATCTTGGTATTGCCTATGAGCGGGGAGGTTATGAATCCAGGGCCAGAGCAGTCTATGAAGACTATATAAGGAAACACCCCGAACAGGCCGAGGGGGGTGTGATCCAACAACGGCTGGACACTCTGGTTGGCAAGGTGGTTACGCAGAGTAGAAAGCTAAAGCAAATTGAAGAGAATAATGAACTAAAGGAAAGTACACAGTCTCAGTTCACGGTTCGGCAATTTTATCACGGCAGTTTTCGTGAGGCGGAAGATACGGCCACCGATCGCTATCATGATATGGGCGCCAGCACAGACTATAGTTGGCGTTTCAAACAAAGGCATATGACCCAGTCTACCGAGTTTAGATTCGATGGGGATGTGGACTATGACGGTGAAGCGTATGAGGACTCACTACGCTTGCGTAAGGCCAGCTACCTCATTGAACACAATAGACTGGGTTGGGCGGCGCAATTGGGTAGACAGGATTTTCTTCATCTCGGCCTGGGTGGCGATGTGGACGGCATTCGACTTTCCCAGTCATTAGGGAATCGATTCACGGCCCAAGTCTTACATGGCATACCGGTATACAACACGCGCATCGACCAATACGAAGACAATCGACGTGTAAGTCTGTTGGCTTTGCGTTATGGCAGCAGCGCTTCCAAAAACTATGTGGAGACCTATCTTTCACGGCGGACGGTGGACGATATCGAGGAAAGACTGGCTTCGGGAATCTCGTTTTCTTATAGCGAAGATCTGGGCAATGGTTATGGTTCCATAGACTACGATCACAAATTCAAAATCCTGAATCTGGCCAGTGTGAATCTGGCCTGGACGCCGAACAACAAGCTGGCGGTATATGCCTATGCAGACTATCGACGCATGCCTTTTGTGAGCTTGGAAAATGCCTTGTTCAATTCATTCAATGATCTGACACTGGAAGAAAGGGTCGAACGTGATGGACTGATCAAGGTATTGGAAGAGGCCGAACTGAACTCGGGCGAAAGTTACTTGAGTAGTTTGAGTGTGAGCTATCAAGTGTTGGACAATCTGAATCTGGAAACCGGCTACAGCGGCTCTCATTATCGCTATTCTTTCCCTGAATTTGATACCGATGCCCGCTCCCATATTTCAGAAACCCAGTATGATGGATATGTGGGCCTCAAACTGAGTGGCCTGTGGAATAATCACATCAGTATACGTACCCGGTTTCGTCAGTTGGAGGCAGAAGAATACAACTCCACTGTCACCAGTGGACAAGTGCAAATCAGGTTGGGTAAGAAATTTCTTGTCTCGCCCCGGCTCACCAACCGAAACCGCCAATATCACAATGGCAACCTCAGCCGCAGTTCTGAGCCCACACTGGCTTTTGAATACCGTGGAAAAGCGACCTCGCTTTATAGTGAGCTGGGCGTAAACAGAACGGTACAAGTCAGTGGGGACACCGAAACAGGATACGAGCTGTGGTATCTGACCGTATCTACTGTGTGGCGTTTTGAATAGATTTGGGTGCGCTGGCACCTAGGCCTAAAATCTAAATCGTTTTGTAACATTAAGAAAAATAAACAAAAATAATATTGTCATCCTGTTTTACTGGGCTTTTTCCCGTCCTGATCCATCATTTTTTCAGCAATTCGGGCCATATCTTGCTAAATCTTGCAGAAATTAGTCATTTTTTGTCCTTTTTTTCATAAAAAGGACTTTTTCTGAGCAAGTCCAAAAAAGTTGAAAAATTATTCTTGATTTGTAAGCTAATGATAATTCAGCTAATAATATTTCGCTTTCCAGAAAACATGCTAAAATGATTGACGAATAGGCGTAAATCACCCAAGATTAGCGCCACAATGGCCCCGTTCGGAGCAGGGGCGCTTATCGCAATAAACAGGGGAAATGCTATGTCCGTAGTGGATCAAGTATTAGACGTGGATGCCATTGAAACACAAGAGTGGATCGATGCGCTGGAGTCCGTCATCGAAAACGAGGGTGTGGATCGCGCCCATTATCTATTAGAACAACTTATTGATAAGGCCCGCCGCTCTGGCGCCAATCTGCCTTACTCAGCCAACACGGCCTATGTGAATACCATCCCTCCGCATCTGGAAGCAGCCATCCCCGGTGACCAGGCGGTGGAAGACCGAATTCGTGCCTACATCCGCTGGAACGCCATGGCCATGGTGGTCAAGGCCAATAAGATCAGCTCCGAACTGGGCGGCCATATTGCCACGTTTGCCTCAGCCGCTACCTTATATGACGTAGGCTTCAATCATTTCTGGCGTGCGCCCACTCCCGAACACGGCGGCGACCTGATTTTTTTCCAAGGCCATGCCTCACCCGGCATGTATGCCCGCGCCTATCTGGAAGGACGTTTATCCGAAGAACAACTGGACCACTTCCGTCGCGAAGCAGAAGGCAAGGGCTTGTCCTCTTATCCCCATCCCTGGTTGATGCCCGACTTCTGGCAATTCCCGACCGTATCCATGGGACTGGGTCCGATCATGTCCATCTATCAAGCCCGCTTCATGAAGTATCTAAAAGATCGCGGCCTGGCAGACACCAAGGATCGCAAGATCTGGTGTTTCGTGGGCGATGGTGAAACCGATGAGCCGGAAACCCTGGGCGCTATTTCACTGGCGGCGCGTGAGAAACTGGATAATCTAACCTGGGTGGTGAACTGTAATCTGCAACGCCTGGATGGACCTGTACGCGGTAACGGTAAAATTGTACAAGAGCTGGAAGCCAGTTTCCGTGGTGCCGGTTGGAACGTGATTAAGGTCTTGTGGGGAAGTTACTGGGATCCGCTACTGGCCAAAGATAAAGACGGCCTGCTCCACAAGCGTATGGCTGAAGTGGTGGACGGCGATCTGCAAAACTACAAGTCCAAAGACGGTGCCTATGTGCGCGAACACTTCTTTGGCAAATATCCCGAATTAAAGGCCATGGTGTCCAAGATGACAGACGAAGATATCTGGCGTTTGAACCGTGGCGGACATGATCCGCATAAAGTCTATGCGGCCTACCATGCGGCGGCCAATCATAAGGGCCAACCGACGGTCATCCTGGCTCACACCGTAAAAGGTTACGGCATGGGTTCAGCGGGTGAGGCACAGAATCGCACTCACTCACAGAAAAAATTGCAGGCCGATGAGATGATCGCCTTCCGCGATCGTTTCAACATCCCCTTAAGTGATGAAGATGCGGCTGCAGGCAAATACTATAAGCCTGCGCCCGATTCAGAAGACGCCAAATACATGCATGCCCGTCGTGCCGAACTGGGTGGCTATATCCCCGTGCGTAAAAATTTGGCCGCACCTTTGGAAGTGCCCGACCTTTCTCTCTTTGAGCCTTTGCTAAAGAGTACCGGCGAGCGTGAGATGTCGACCACCATGGTGTTTGTGCGACTGCTTACCATGCTTTGCCGTGATAAAAAGATTGGAAATAATCTGGTGCCCATCGTTCCAGATGAGGCGCGAACCTTCGGTATGGAAGGCATGTTCCGTCAACTTGGTATCTACAGTTCCGTGGGCCAGCTCTATACCCCGCAGGACAAAGATCAAGTCATGTTTTATAAAGAAGACAAGTCTGGCCAGATTCTGGAAGAGGGCATTAACGAGGCCGGTGCCATATCTTCCTGGATTGCTGCCGCCACTGCCTATAGTGCACATGGCGTGAACATGGTGCCATTCTATATTTACTACTCCATGTTTGGATTTCAACGTATTGGTGACTTGGCCTGGGCTGCGGGCGATATGCAGGCGCGTGGTTTCCTGATTGGTGCCACCGCCGGACGCACCACGCTGGCCGGCGAGGGTCTGCAACATCAGGACGGTCACGGACTGGTTGCTGCGGGTACTATCCCCAACTGCGTGAGCTACGATCCTACCTTCAGCTATGAGTTGGCTGTAATCGTACACGACGGTCTGCGTCGCATGTATAAAGAACAAGAGAACGTGTTCTACTACATCACCGCCATGAACGAAAACTACACCCATCCCGATATGCCCAAGGGTGCAGAAGAGGGTATTATTAAAGGTCTTTACTTGTTCCGCTCTGGTGGCAAGAAAAAGAAAAAGGTCCAACTTATGGGCTCCGGTACCATTTTGCGTGAAGTCATTGCCGCCGCCGATATTCTTGAATTGGATTGGGGCGTGGATGCGGATATCTGGAGTGCCACAAGCATCAATGAACTGGCGCGTGAAGCCAATGCCGTAGATCGCTGGAATCGATTGCACCCCCTGGCAGATCAGAAGGTTTCCTACGTGGAAAAATGCCTAAGTGGCAGACGCGGTCCTATGGTCTGCGCCACAGATTATATTCGCGCCTATTCAGAACAGATTCGTAAGTGGATACCGATGCGTTATGAGGTTCTGGGTACCGACGGCTTCGGTCGATCCGATACGCGTGCTGCCTTGCGCAAACATTTTGAAGTGAATAGACACCATGTCGTAATTGCCGCACTGAAGGCCTTGGCGGATGATGGTCAGCTGCCTGCAGTGAAAGTGGACGAGGCCATTAAGAAATATGGCATCGATACAAACAAACCCAATCCGGCGTTGGCATAACCATGGGAGAGCTAGACGTCATGACAAAAGAGATTCGTGTCCCAGACATCGGCGATTTCAATGATGTGGAGATCATTGAAGTGCTCGTGGCCCCGGGTGATGAAATCAAGGCCGAAGACTCTCTCATTAGCATTGAGTCCGACAAGGCGGCCATGGAAATCCCGTCACCGGAAGGCGGTGTCGTGAAAGAGCTGAAGGTACAAGTGGGAGATAGGGTTTCAAAAAACAGTTTGATTCTGATTATTGAACCTGGTGGTGAATCAGCGCCCAAGGCGGCGGCAGCGGTGCCAATCCCTGCAGCGGCTCCGGCACCGGTGGCAGCGGCCCCCGCAGCAGCACCTGCTCCTCAAGCGGCGTCGGCGCGAGTATCACCGACTGCCAAGATAGACGAAGGGAGTTTTTCAAAGGCCTATGCCTCACCCTCGATCCGTCGTTTTGCCCGCGATCTAGGCGTGGATCTGGGTAAGGTGGAAGGAACGGGTCGTAAAAAGCGTATCACCAAGGAAGACGTGCAAGGTTTTGTGAAGCGAGCGCTTTCACAAGGCACCGGTGGTGGCCTGGGCGTAGATCCCATGCCCGAAATTGATTTCTCTCAGTGGGGGCAAGTGGAAACCAAAGAGCTGACCAAGATCAATAAGCTCACCGGAAAGAACCTGCACCGCAACTGGGTTACCATTCCTCACGTCACCCAGTTTGACGAAGCCGATATCACCGATCTGGAAGAATTTAGAAAGTCCATGGTGGCGGAATATAAAGATCGTGGTATCAAGATCACCTTATTGTGTTTCTTGATGAAGGCCCTGGTTTCTGCCTTACGCGAATATCCACGCTTCAACAGCTCCCTGGATGCCAGTGGCGAAAACCTGATTTACAAAAAATATTTTAATATCGGTATCGCCGTTGATACCCCTAATGGTCTGGTCGTCCCCGTGGTAAAAGACGTGGATCGCAAGACCATCGTCGAATTGGCGGAAGAACTGGGTGAAATCAGTAATAAAGCCCGAGATAAGAAACTCAAAACCTCAGATATGCAAGGCGGTAGTATTTCTATCTCAAGCCTGGGTGGGCTGGGTGGTACCAAGTTCACGCCCATTGTTAACGCGCCTGAAGTGGCGATCCTGGGCGTTTCCCGTTCTAAAGTACAACCGGTTTGGAATGGTAAAGAGTTTGAACCACGTTTGATCTTACCTTTGTCGCTTTCTTATGATCATCGCGTCATAGACGGCGCCGATGGCGCGCGTTTTACTTCATTCCTGAGTCGCGTCCTTTCTGATACGCGCCGCATGTTGCTGTAGGGGGAGTTTTTGATGAGCAAGACAATGGAAGTCAAGGTTCCCAATATCGGTGATTTTGCGGATGTGGAAGTCATTGAAGTACTGGTGTCTGCCGGTGATCAAGTTAATGCCGAAGACTCACTCATTAGTGTGGAATCAGACAAGGCTGCCATGGAGATTCCCTCTCCTGCAACCGGTACTGTAAAGGAAATTTCTGTCAATGTGGGCGATAAGGTTTCTCAAGGCAGTCTGATTCTGGTGCTTGAAACCGAAGGGACAGCCTCGTCACCATCACCCGCTGCCAGTGAACCTCCAAAACAGGAACCGAC
>JAOUPJ010000134.1 GCA_029879945.1 Gammaproteobacteria bacterium | reverse complement strand
TTTATACAATAATCGTGAAGCCGCTCATGTCACAGGGGCGCGGATATTCGCCGTTTCTCATTTGCTGGAGGCCTGCCACTACTTGCAGGGTAAGACTAAACTCACACCTAACCCAATTGAAAGTGCCTACACACATTATGTATCTCGCGTCGATATGAATGAAGTTGTCGGCCAATTTCAGGCGAGGCGCGCCTTGGAAATTGCAGCGGCAGGCAGGCATAGTGTATTGATGTCGGGTCCGCCGGGTACAGGAAAGACTATGCTTGCCTCACGATTGCCAGGATTGCTTCCTCCTATGAGTGAAAAGGAAGCGGTTGAAACTGCCGCAATCCACTCGGTAAGTCATCAGGGTTTTCATCATTCCCTCTGGTGCGAGCGCCCTTATCGAAACCCTCACCACACCAGTTCTGCCGTTGCGCTGGTAGGGGGAGGAAGTCATCCCAGGCCGGGTGAGATCTCGCTGGCCCATAATGGGATTTTGTTTTTAGACGAACTCCCTGAGTTTGATCGAAAGGTATTAGAGGTGTTACGAGAGCCTATCGAATCGGGATATATAAGTATCTCCAGAGCGGCAAGAAAGATACGTTATCCAGCACGATTTCAATTAATTGCAGCGATGAATCCGTGTCCTTGCGGCTATTTTGGAGACAAAAAACGTAGCTGTAGCTGCAGTATAGAACAGGTAAGCAGATACCGCTCCAGAGTTTCCGGCCCCTTGATGGATCGAATCGATATCCAGCTTCAGTTGCAACGCCTCAACCAAGATGAGGCGATCAATGGCAACAGTATGGCCGAGTCCAGTGAAGATATTCGTAAGCGTGTGGTGGCCGCGACGCATTGTCAATTAGCACGGCAGGGTAAAGTCAATTCAGAACTAGGGAGTCTTGAAATTGCGAAAAACTGCAGAATCAGTGAAAAGGATCAGCTGTTTCTAAATGCGGCGTTGGAGAAATTGCAACTTTCAATGCGTGCCTATCATCGCGTTTTGAAACTCTCGCGTACGATAGCTGACTTGGAGTGTGAAACTGAAATCAGGACGTCACACATTAGTGAAGCCCTGGGGTATCGTTGTTTGGATCGGGGGCTGAGGGCTTAACTTGGGCTGTTTGAAAGTGCCATCAACTTACTTATTTTATCAATCATAGAGGCCTCCATCGAACTGAACTCCATGGCAACTCTCATCCATGTCCCTGGTTTAATATGATCTTCTGAGTATTTCTCAGTTCGAACGAGTTCCCCTGTTACGTTGAACTTTTCGCCTTCGGTGTTTATTGTTAGATTTACGGGACTATAGATTGTGCCACTGTCCGGGCCAAAAACAGGTACAGCTACCAAGCATCCCCCTAGTGACAGATCTAGTAGTTTCCCTTTATACGCCTTTTCTTTTCCTTCAAACGCAAGCTTTACAGTAACTGCTGCGAAAAGTGCTACGCGTTCATACGCTCTGCGATTTGCATCGGATTTAAAGATCTTGGAAACTTTTTGTATGAGCATTTCAGCGGAGTACGGTTTTACAATGAACTCATTAACTCCAGCGGAGGCCGCCTCCAGCAGCGTAGACTTGTCCTGTTTGCTAGAAAGCAATAGATATGAGGCGCTATTCCCTCCTGGGAGCGTTTTGCATTTTTTAACAAGCTCTATACCTGTTACATCTGGTAGCTCGTAATCCACGATAACGAGATGTAAATTTTTCTGATCACGTACAGCATTAAGCGCGTTTTTTGCGGAATGTGTTTGAGAAAAATGCTTCATTTGGAGTTTTTTTTCCAATTCACGCATTATGTTCTTGCGTTCCAAAACATTGTCTATAACTATTAAAATATTTGCGTCTTTCATACTTGTTTCTACATGGCAAAGTGTAGGCACTATCAACTTGGTTTTATCTAGAAAATTATCGGACTAATAGGGAAATGTTTTAGTTATTTTTTAAGGGTTTTTCGATACTTATACCGGGTGCGAGTTTTTTCATCAATACTTACAAAAAAACCAGTTATTGGACGATACTATGATTGTTAACTAAGCTAACAGAATAGTGAGAACAGGTTCACAGTAATGACGTTTACAGTATTAGGTCCAGGTTTAAAAGATGTAGTCACATTTGAAAATGTGTTGGAGTCCCAACTTATAGAGCAACCGCAGCGTGTCAATGCGACCGACAATGACAGTGGTGGCCAGAAGGGGCGCTCATTTGCCTCAGGGCATGGTGGCTCATCCCAGGCTGGGGTTTCTAAACAGGCAGTGAACGCCTACCAACAGGCGCTAGGCGCACAAAAAGAACGTAAGGCGGTGGTTTTGGCGCGGGACATCATGAAGTCACCGGTGGTGACCTTGTCCGCAGAAATGACTATCTTAGAGGCGTGGCAGGTATTTCGCGCTAAGCGATATCGATACATCCCTGTGGTGGATGAGAAACAACAAGTCGTTGGCCTGCTTTCAGACCGGGATTTACTTCGTTATGCGGCATTGGAAGGCAGAAAGCCACCTTTCAATGATGCGTCTCCCGAGGCATTTTTGAGTATTGAACCTTTGTATCTCAAAAAAGTGCTGACGGCGACTCCGGAAACGCAGATTCGTGAAATTGCTCGGGTATTAATTGAGCAGCGTAAAGGTGTCATGCCTATTGTGGATGCAAATGCTCATATGGTGGGGATTATTACGCGTAGTGATATATTGCGTACAATTGTTAATCAAGCACCACTGGAACTATGGGTGTAGTCGTTAAATCAACGAGTTACAGTTTTCATTAAAATTATTCTAAATAGCGCCTAGGCTGGCCTCCCTGATACAATGACCGTTTTTCCCGGTTCGGAGCACTATGGCGGTCAAACTCAATCCCCCTCAGCGTGAGGCTGTCTCTTACGTGGCTACACCCCTTCTCGTTTTGGCGGGTGCCGGGAGCGGAAAGACGGGGGTTATCACTCACAAAATCGCACACCTCATCAGGGAAGTCGGTTATAAACCCACGCAGATCGCTGCTGTCACTTTTACCAATAAAGCTGCTATGGAGATGCGGGACCGAGTGAGAAAAATCCTACCCGGTGGTGAGAGCCGAGGCCTGCAAATTTCCACTTTTCATACTTTAGGTTTGAATATACTGCGTAAGGAACTGAAGGCGATTGGGCTCAAATCCAATTTTTCCTTACTCGATTCCACCGATAGCTTTGGTGTGCTGGCCGATGTCATGCGTCAATTCACCGGGGCAGACACGGATCGTGTTAAACAGGCACAGTGGCAGATTTCCAAATGGAAAAACGACGGACTTGATCCGGCCCAAGCTCAGTCTTACGCAGAAGATGAAATCCAATTGGTCCAGGCCGAAAGCTATGCTCGTTACGAAAGGCAAATTCACGCCTACAATGCGGTAGATTTTGATGACTTGATCGTAAAGCCCGTTAAGATTTTTCGGGAGCACGCAGAAGTGTTGGAGCGATGGCAAAACAAGCTGCGTTATGTGTTGGTGGACGAGTATCAGGACACAAATGAAGTTCAATATCAACTCGTAAAACAACTGGTTGGGCCACGCCAGGCACTAACGGTGGTAGGCGATGACGATCAGTCTATCTATACCTGGCGAGGTGCACGACCAGACAATCTGCGTAAACTAGGGGAAGACTTTCCTCGCCTTAAGGTGATTAAGCTTGAACAAAACTATCGCTCGGCCGGGAATATCCTTAGCGCTGCGAACGGATTGATTGCCAACAACGCCCATCTCTTTGAAAAGCGTTTGTGGAGTGAGATGGGGCCAGGAGACAGTATCCGTGTCGTACCTTGCCGCGATGAAATTCACGAGGCCGAAAGAGTGGTTTCTGAAATCATCAGTCATCGTTATCGAACCAATTCCAGCTATACCGATTACGCCATACTCTATCGCGGAAATCACCAGTCTCGATTGTTTGAAAAGGCATTGCGTGAGCAGCGGGTGCCTTACGTGTTAAGTGGCGGTACTTCCTTTTTTGATCGGGCGGAAGTGAAAGATCTTATGGCCTACTTGAGACTAATGGCCAATGTGGACGATGACAGTGCCTTTTTACGTATCATCAACACACCGCGACGTGAAATTGGTGCGCAGACACTGGAACAACTGGGCGAATACGCCAAGCAAAGAAATTGTAGTCTGTTGGTGGCGTGTCATGAAATGGGCCTGCAGGAATTTGTTAGTGCCAGAACCTTGCCCCGGTTACGAGAGTTTGCACTATGGGTCTCGCGTATGTCAGAGCGTATGGCGCGTGGAGACGTGCTTAGCGCAGTAAGAGACATGTTGCATGATATCGATTACCAGGTTTGGTTAACCGAGCAGTCGAAAGACGAAAAGGCGGCGGAAAAGCGCTGGGCCAATGTGATGGAGCTGGTAGGGTGGCTGGAAAAACTATGCGAACCCACTGAGCAGAATAAAGACTTACAAGACGCCGTTTCCCATATGAGCCTGATGTCCATACTTGAACGCCAGGATGCCAAGGAGAATGAAGATTCACTATCCCTGATGACCTTGCACGCAGCAAAGGGTCTGGAGTTTCCTCACGTGTTTATCATCGGCATGGAAGAAGAGATACTTCCCCATCGCACAAGTATTGATGAGGGAAATATTGAAGAAGAAAGAAGATTGGCCTATGTGGGGATTACCCGTGCACAGCGTACATTGACCTTGAGCTTTGCCAGTAAGCGAAAACGTTTTGGCGAAACAATCACCTGTGAACCTAGTCGGTTCCTGGAAGAGCTGCCTGAAGCAGTTGTGAAGTGGGAAACAGCGAGGAATAACGGCCCTAGAAGTGAAGAATCCAAGCAGCATGGTCAGGCCCAATTGGCGCATCTTAGAGGCCTGCTAGGCGCATTAGCCAAGTAGAATTCAAACCAATGTGCTGGGAATCGATAATTCGTCAAAGAGCAGTGGCGTTTTAAGTGGCTTATTATCCAACAAAACATTGGAGTGGTGCTGCGTTATCCTTCCCCCAATAAACAAAGAAATTACCAGGGGAAACAGTTTATGTTCCAGTTTTTGAATGCGTTCCATAAGCGTTTGTTCTGTATCATGCCGTTCTACCACTAGTTTGGCCTGCGCAATCACCGGGCCACCGTCCAGATCTTCACTGACAAAATGCACGCTGGTGCCGTGATAGGTTTCACCCGACTCAAGAACACGTTTATGCGTGTTGAGGCCGCGGTAGTTGGGGAGCAATGAGGGATGCACATTGAGTAGTTTACCGTGATAGTGTTGCACGAATTCGCTGCTCAGTATGCGCATATAACCCGCGAGCACGACCAGGTCAGGTTGTTGTTTATCGATTTCCTCAATCAGGTCCTTGTCAAATTCAAGGCGTGAATCATACAGGGTGTGATCCAGGGCAATTGTTTTGATGCCGTTTTCTTTTGCCCAAGTCAGTCCCATGGCATCGGGCCTATTGCTTATTACAGCAGAAATAGTCGCAGATAGCTGGTGTTGCTTTAGATAGTGGTATATCGCCTTCAGGTTTGATCCGGTGCCGGATATGAGTACCACGATAGAACGATGAGACGCGTTCGTCATTGTTAGCGAATAACTACCTTGGGATCCTGTTCATCCTGTTTTGCAATTGAACCCAGTTGGTACACAGTCTCCCCCGCCGCTTCAAGTTGCTGCCTAACGCTTTCCACATTGTCGGCGGTCACCACCAAGGCCATGCCAATGCCGCAATTGAAGGTTCGATACATCTCAGTGCTTTGTACATTGCCTTCCTTTTGCAGCCATTGAAAGAGGGCGGGCCATTGCCATCCGGCACTCTCGATCTGTGCGCAATGATAGTCCGGAAGAACTCTGGGAAGGTTTTCCGTTAGGCCACCGCCGGTGATATGAGCCGCTGCCTTAATCTGACCAGACTGCATCAGTGGCAGTAGCGATTTGACATAGATCCGTGTGGGCTCAAGCAAGGCCTCGCCCAGCGTGCCGTTCTCAAATCGGTCATTTAGCTTGTGTCCCTTGGTCTCCAGGATTCGGCGCACCAGTGAAAAGCCATTGGAATGGACCCCGGAAGAGGCCATACCCAGGACGGTGTCGCCCTCAGAGACCTGGCTGCCGTCAATGATCTTATCCTTATCCACAATCCCGACACAGAAACCGGCCAGGTCATAGTCTTCACCGTGGTACATGCCAGGCATTTCGGCGGTTTCTCCGCCAATTAGTGCTGCGCCGGCCAATTCGCAGCCCGCACCTATCCCTTTAATCACGTCTGCAGCAGACATGGTATTGAGCTTGCCTGTGGCATAGTAGTCCAGGAAAAAGAGTGGCTCTGCACCCAGCACGACGATGTCGTTGGCACACATGGCAACCAGATCGATGCCGATGGTGTCATGTTTACCCATGTCCATGGCCAATTTGAGCTTGGTGCCCACTCCGTCTGTACCGGAGACCAGGATGGGTTGTTTGTAACGATCCAGGGGGATTTCAAACAGGGCCCCGAAACCGCCCAGACCGGTCAGGACTCCGGGTCGTTTAGTGCGGGCGCTGACGGGTTTTATTAGTTCTACCAGTCGGTTACCTGCATCGATATCGACGCCGGCGCTTCGATAGTCCATGGACTCATTGCTCATAATGGATACCTGTTAACCCTGCATAGGTGCAGTCAATGTATAATAGGAACAGAAAGCCGGTAATATACCCTAATCCAGTCCCCTTTGTCGCACTGGCGTGGGGGCGATTGAGGCAGCAATTAATACAAGGATGTAGAATGAACATGATGAACGGGAGAGCCCTGCTGGCTCTGGTGATTCTTGCCATTACTTTACCAGTTAGCCCCCCTGCCCAAGCGGCGAAAATTGCGAAATTGTATGAAATACGCCTACCTGTAACCGATCAGCAGCGAAACAAGCGCTTCGGGGCGTATCGGGAGGCCCTTGAAATGCTGCTGGTGCGCATCACCGGTGATCCGACGATAAGTGCTAAACCTGGAATCGAGGATATGCTCAAGGCACCGCTTAGTTACCTCAGCCGCTTTAACTACTCTGATTTACCAACAAGATGGGAGGGCAAGCGCAATGACAAGAAGCAGCTTTATACCCAGCAAATTGAGATAAGTTTTGATGAAAATGCCATTAATAAAAAACTTCGGGAGTTGAAATTACCGATTTGGAGCTCAACACGGCCCTCAGTATTGATGTGGATTGTTGTGCAAGACGAGGAAATGGGCCGAACCATTTTGGATGAAAATCAAGGTGGGCCCCTCATTGAAGCGATTATGGATGAGGCGGAGATACGTGGCGTACCACTGCTCTTTCCCCTTTGGGATCTACAAGATCAATTATTGGTGACCACGGAAGATATATGGGCAAATTTCGATACAGGTGTATTAGATGCCTCTAAGCGGTATGATGCAGACACCATCGTGATTGGTCGAGTTTCCAGAGACCTGGACGGTAAATGGCAATCCAGATGGACATTGCATCTGGACTCTGAGCAATTAAGACTGGAGGCAGAGGGAAAAGAGGCTGCTCCCGTTATTATTGCCAGCCTGAACGCGGTGACAGATCAACTGGCAAAACGCTTTGCACACGTCACCGATGACGAACAATCAGCAGAATACCTTGTTCATGTTAAAAACCTCTCAACGCTGGAGGCCTACATGAAAGCATCAAAATATCTGGATTCGCTGGAGCCGGTGCAAGCAGTTCGCGTTGATTCGGTTGAGTCTGATAATGCCACTTTTCGCGTAAAACTTAGAACAGACAGAAAAGGCTTGGAAAAGGCGATATCTCTGGGGGCCGTGTTACTGGCAACAAATGAGGACAAAGATTTTCAGCTTGAGCAACATTTCTATTACAAACTGCGCTAATGAAGTGGAGCATTCTTCCTAACCTGCTTTGTATCTTTCGTATACTGGTTGTACTGCCCATTGCCTTTGCAATGCTTGATGGGCAATATGAGTTTGCGTTCACTCTTGTCTTTATCGGTGGGCTCACAGACTGGATAGACGGATTTCTTTCACGGCGTTTTGGCTGGGGGAGCCGTCTAGGGTCTATACTCGACCCTATTGCCGATAAGATATTTATTGTTTCGGTGTTTATGCTGATGGCCTGGGAACAATGGCTCCCTCTATGGGTGGCAATGTTCGTGGTGGCTCGAGAGTTGGTTATTGTGCCGGGTGCCATGGCCTACCATACTTTCATTGGCGAATATGAAATGCAGCCCAGCTTTGTCAGCAAGCTCAACACGGCGTTCCAGATCATTTTAATTCTTCTCACCTTTGCGGTAAGCTTATGGCAGTTTTTCCCCGAATGGGTGTTGTTTGCTACCATTTACCTTATGCTCTTAACCACGGTATTAAGTGGCGTGCATTATGTGTTGAGTTGGGGTAATCGGGCTGTGCAGGAAAGAAAAAAGCTGAAAGAAAACGGTTCATGACGGATTCTCAAAAATGGTTTTGGTTGATGGCAGGCCTGTTACTGGCTGGACTGCTATGGATTTTGGCGCCCATCCTCACTCCCTTTCTGGTGGCCTTGACGCTCGCATATATTGGGGATCCGTTGGTGGATCGTTTGGAGAAACGATTTAGTCGTGGTGTCTCGGTACTCATCGTTTTTTTAATCATTAGTTTGATCTTGGTTTTGGCCTTACTGGTTCTCTTGCCGCTGATTCAACAGCAGCTCATCACCATGGGTAGTAAATTACCTATCTACGCGGAGAGATTGCAAAGCTATTTGCTGCCCTTTTTAAATGATTTATTTGGCTCGGCCCAGATTTCCGATAGTGTGGAACGACTGAAAAATGCCTTGCTTAGCAACTGGCGGGAAGCGACAAGTGTGGCGGCCAGTTTAGTGAATATCGTGTCGCAATCGGGTGTCGCGTTTGTGGCTTGGATGGCGAACATGGTGTTAATTCCCGTACTCACTTTTTATCTGCTAAGGGACTGGGACATACTGGTAGAACGAATTCATGAACTGCTTCCCCGCCGCGTTGAAGGGACGGCCGTAGAGTTGGCAACGGAATCCGACGAGATACTCGGCGCGTTCTTAAGAGGGCAGGTGTTAGTAATGCTGGCCCTGGGTTTTATATATAGCGTGGGTCTGTGGATAGTCGGAGTGGACTTTCCACTGCTCATTGGCTTACTTGCCGGTTTGGTCAGTTTTGTCCCCTATCTGGGGTTCATTGTTGGGGTCAGCGTTGCAAGCATTGCTGGACTGCTACAGTTTCAGGATGTGTATATCTTACTTCCCATAGCAGGCGTTTTTGGAGTAGGCCAGATCTTTGAAAGTTTTATTCTCACTCCCTTGCTGGTGGGCGACAAAATTGGCTTGCATCCCGTAGCAGTCATTTTTGCCGTGATGGCGGGTGGGCAGCTGTTTGGCTTTTTTGGCATACTATTGG
>JAOUPJ010000446.1 GCA_029879945.1 Gammaproteobacteria bacterium | reverse complement strand
ATGGGTGAATGAAATCGACCAGCTATTAGTTGACTACGAGAAGAGCCAAAATCAGTAGCAATTGATCAAATACTCGCTTTGTGTCATTTGGCTTTATATCAGCCAGAACCCCCAATCACTAGAATGTGCTTAAAAAGTTTACACTTTAACACTAGCTCTAAAGCGACAGGGACTTTCCAGTGAAAATCTTATAGGCTGGCTCTACCATATCTAACATTTCTTTAGCTATTTCAGTCGTCAAAAAGTCTTGGTTTATGCGCTCTGCACATTCTATATTCTCATAGACCAATTTATCCGCCCATTTCGGATGATTTTCATAGACCTCATATGAAACAAATCCGTTTTGCAACTGAAGCCATTCATACATTTCTTTTGTTAATTCTACGAACCGCTCATAGCTAGCACCTGGCTTTAAGCTGGATATTACTAATTGTATGTGTTCATGTTTTTCTTGCACGACTATTCCTATTCCGCATAACGGCCTGAATGAGGCGCCGGCGACCAAAAGCGCGGCTATACTTTTGTGCGATAATCGCGCAGCGATTTAATGCACAAAAGAAAGCCCGCGGTTGCAGGTCGCCTCTATTCAATTGTTAGGTGGAAAATCCATATGATACGAATTTTATGATTTCGTAAATCGACCCGTATCAAAGATTAGCGTTATCCGAACAATCATTCCATTCTCGATCTCAAATCTCTGACACATATCACACGACACGTTGGATTTACTGAATTTATAAATTAGACAAGCCGAGTGATCATTCTCATAACTTTCCAAAATATCAGCCTTCATATCGCGTGGTGGTGATTTTATCAAACTATCTATATAAGCTTTAGCGTTATCGAATTGGTAAAATGGACCCTCAAATACACAGTTTGGCGCCAATATTCCCTCTAACTCGCTAATAGCGCCAGAGGAATAGAATATGTCCATATACTTATTGGCAAGATCTAATGGAGACAAAATACCACCAAACACTCTAGGCCTGTATGAGACCAAGCTCCTTTTGTTTCTTTTTGCTTATTCCAGACGAAACAATACGATGAGATTCTTGAAGGTAATACTTGAGATCTTCATCTGTACTTTCCGAGGTATCATATTGCTGTATCCACTTCATTCCACGCGACGCCATGTAAGGCGCTGGTCTAAATCCAGACTGATCGCTTAGTATCTCAAAATTAAGCTTGGATGTTTTAAAGGTAAATGCTGGTTGATTAGAATTTTCCCAACCTCCAATAGCGAAAACTTTACCTCCCACTTTCCAAACGTGCGAGTTGCCCCATTGTGTAACATAGGTAGTGGCTGTCAAAGACTTGCAAAACTTATTGAATTCTTCGTAATTCATTCTGTGTATGTGTTTTTCCACCTAACGGCCTGAATGAGCTGCGTGCAACCAAAAGCGGAGACGAAGCGTGTGCGAAAATGGCAAAGCCATCGCACAAAGCGAGGCCCGCGGTTGCAGGTCAGCTCTATTCAATTGTTAGGTGAGATTCCTCTTGACTTATTCATCAAATATACCATAATTACACCAATATGGTTCCTTTCCGAGGTTTAGAATATGCCTAATATAACCCTAAAAAATATACCAGATCAGCTATATTCCAAATTAAAACAATCAGCTGAAGCACACCACCGCAGCCTCAATAGCGAAATTCTCTATTGCGTTGAAAAAGCCCTGGGAACCACCAAAATCGATATTTCAACCCATATCGAAACAGCTCGTAAACTACGGCTTAAAACCGTTTCTCACCCACTTCTTGAAGAAGAACTTAACCAAGCCAAGAATATGGGAAGACCGTGATCGTTGTTGATACTAACATAATTTGCTACCTCTACATTTCCGGCGAGTTCTCCGAAAAATCTGAACAGCTTCTCTCTCACACCACTGAATGGAATGCCCCCATCTTGTGGAGAAGTGAGTTTCGGAACGTAGTTTCACAATACTTACGAAAAAACATTCTTCTCTCAAGTGAAGCACTCGTGATTATTGAACAAGCCGAACAGCTCATGCATGAGCATGAATATGAAGTTTCATCGGCACGCGTTATTGAGCTCGTTCAAAACAGCGATTGCTCCGCTTACGACTGTGAGTTCGTTGCACTAGCGCAAGATTTAGACGTACCCTTGATCACAACAGATAAAAAAATACTTCGAAATTTTCCTAGAACAGCGATATCTATAAATTCTTTTCTCACCTAACGTCGCGCTAAGCTGCGTGCGACCAAGAGCGCGGCCTTATTTTGCGCTACAATTCGCAACGCGAATAGCGCAAAAAAAGGACCGCGGTCGCAGGTATGGTTGAGCGCATTGTTAGTTGCCCCGTTACGATACAAAAGCCACTCACAACCCAACTACAACAACTAATCCTCGACCTAGCACGAAAAGACTCGTTTGTTTCTCAAT
>JAOUPJ010000447.1 GCA_029879945.1 Gammaproteobacteria bacterium | reverse complement strand
GCGTGAATCGTATGCTCTATTTCTACGAGGGCGAATCACTTGCTGTGGGCGACAGCACACTTGATGTAATGACCGGTGCCCTTCTGCAGGCCGAGGCCTCAGTGATACTCCAGGCGGGAAATCAGCCTGTGCGTATTCTTATGTTACAAGGTAAGCCTATCGACGAACCCGTGGTGCAATACGGGCCCTTTGTGATGAATACGCGCGAAGAAATTCAGCAGGCCTATCGAGATTATCAGGAGACTCAGTTTGGTGGCTGGGTGTGGCAAAAACGAGACCCGGTGCATCCACGAGAAAAGCCTCGCTTTGCCCGGTTTGTCGATGGTCGTGAGGAGTTTCCCTAGGTTTTATTAAAACTTTGCGAATCCACCATTCACGTCAGTTGTTTTAACCGAAAAAAAAAAGAAGGGGAGATATTGTTATCTCCCCTTTTTTTGAATGGCATGCTGACTCCAGACTGTTTAAAAAACCTTGGGTATGAACATGGCAATCGATTTCTTATATTTGCGATAGGTCTCACCAAAATTACGAACCAGGTCCCTTTCTTCAAGAAAAATACCAATCGCCAGATAGGAAGTAAACAAGGTGGCTAGCACTGCATGGGTTACTGACATCACAGGAGTCGCCCAAAAGATCAAAAGCATTCCCAACATCATAGGGTGGCGGCTGTAACGATACATGTATTTATTGGTGAAAGGCAATGCTTTGTACGGCTTGTTGGTGAAGTACAAATACACTTGGCGTAACCCCATGAGTTCGAAGTGGTTGGTGACAAAGGTGGCGAGTAACAGGTAAACCAAGCCGAATCCATACAGCGCCCATAACACGACTTGGCCAATGCCATTTTCCACCTGCCAAACGGTGCCCGGAATTTCTTGCCAAAATACCACGCCGATGATTGCCAGCACGCCTGAAACCAACATGTATGTGGATCGTTCTGCGGCTTCAGGAATGTACTGTTTAATCCAATTCTTAAAGCCTTGTCGCGCCATCACGCTATGCGGGATTCCAAACATTAGAATCAGGGCGACATTCACCAGTATCGCGTTGATCACGGTATCGCTTGACCAGGAACTGATGCTCACAGGGACAATACCACCTGCTCCCAGCAACAGCCAAAAGAGTCCAAAACACCCGACAGCATAGCTAAGAATGCCATAGAGTAATACACTGGCTCGCTTTGCGAGCGAAGGTGTGGTTTCCAGCTCTATATTGTCTGCGGTTAGTTCGATATTGTTTTTCATGGTTGTATTCCTTTTTTGTTAGTTATGATTAAGCCTTGTTGATGACCACTTCCAAGTACTCGGAAGGGATCACTGCAGTGCCTGATTGGTTACGATTGAATTGTGAGATGAGATTTAGAATCTCTTCTTCCAATTGAGCTGCTGTTTGCACATCGAGGGTGCCAAATGCCTTGTGCACGGGACCATAAAACTCACGAAACACGTCTACCCAATGTTGTGGGGAGTGGTATCTGAAATTAAATTCACGGGTACGGTAAGTTATTTCAGCGGCGTCTTTACCAAAATGGGTATCGATAAATTCCTTGGTCCCCCATAGTGCAGGGGATTTTACTCCCACTGGCGGCGGAACAAAGCGGCCTATGAGTTTGAAGAGCTGGCCGATAAAGCTTTGCGGAGTCCAATTGACCAGACCTATCTTTCCACCCGCACGGCACACGCGTAAAAGCTCGGCTGCGCTTTGGGCTTGATTGGGGGCGAACATCACACCAAAGGTGGAAACAACATGATCGAAGCTTGCGTTTTCAAAGGGCAGTGATTCGGCATCGGCTACTTGGTAGTGTAGGGAGAGGCCTTCTGCGATGGCGCGTTGTTGCGATTGCTCAAGTAGACTTTCCACGTAGTCCGTAGAGACGACATTGGCAAATCGACGTGCAGCAGCCAGACTGACATTACCGTTCCCTGCCGCCACATCCAGTACCGTCTGCCCTGCGTTGATGTCCATGGATTCACACAGTTGCTCGCCGGTAATTTGTAGCGTGACGCCTACACGGCTGTAGTCCCCTGAACCCCAGGTGTTGCGTTGCTTATCCTTGATTGCATCGTAGTTGATGGTTTGAGTAGCTAATGGGATTTCGAAATTAAACATGGTTTTTCTCCTTGCTTGTGTTAAGTAAAAGTGTTGCTAGGAGAAATAGTAGGATTTATCCCGCTCCGTTACTTGGAGGGTCAAGGGGGAATTTGTGGAGATTTTGTGGAGATTGTGGGGTGGAGGCGGATTTTAACTCAGTATGCCTAATTCTACGATATTTTGTATCTCCTGTTCGCTGGCGAAACGGGTGAAATCACGAATACTGATGTGGGGCCGAATACGTCGCCCGTCTTCTAAAGCGGCTTTGGCTGATGCGGTGGCTTTGTTGAGGGCATGGGCGATACAGAGCACG
>JAOUPJ010000448.1 GCA_029879945.1 Gammaproteobacteria bacterium | reverse complement strand
ACATATAACGAGTACCTGATTTTCTCTAATGGCGGTAAGGATTGCGTCACGCTCTTTGACGACAGGGAGTTCTTCCGGATAGACCAACTCAGGACGCGAACTCGCACGCATGCTGTATTCTTCCTGCGAACGACGAATCATTTCATCCAGGTCAGAAATCGTTTCTCCAGTATCCTTCCTTTGCAGTTGTCGATAGCGTGTTCTAATTCGATGTCGGTCTTTGACCATGCAATTCGAAAGATTGGGAATCTTGTTGTCTGGATGGCTCATGAGGTTCAAATAGGGAAAATAAAATGGCTTGGACTCGTGTAGAGGATAACGTACTGGGAGTAAACTATAAATGGGGTTTGTGCGCCTTTTTGGCGGCCAGCCATAATTCTTCCATCTCAGGCAATGACATTTCAGCAAAGACTTTTCCGTGATTTCCAGCGATCTCTTCCATATGCTCCACCCGCTTACGAAATTTTTCATTCGCGTTATGCAAGGCCTTCTCCGGATCGACCTTTATCTGTCGAGCCAGATTCACACACATAAACAACAGGTCACCCATTTCTTCCTCGATGTTCTGTTGATCTCGATTGGCCAGCCCCTGCTTTAGTTCACCTATTTCTTCATCCAGCTTGTCAAATACCTGGGAAAGCTCTGGCCAGTCAAACCCTACCTTCGCCATTTTAGATTGCATCTTACGCGCCCTGCTTAGCGCCGGAAAACGCATGGGTAGATCCGCCAATAGGCCCGATCCGTTAGTTGTGTTACCTTTCTTCTTTTTTTCTTCTTCCTTGAACTCGTCCCACTTTTTTGTTTGTTGCTCAGCACTCGTTATCTGCTCACCGGCGAATACATGCGGGTGCCTGCGAATCATTTTTTCAGAAATGGCCTCGACTACATCAGTAAAATCAAAACGTCCTTCCTCTTTGGCTATCTGTGCATAAAAAACAACTTGAAACAATAGATCACCCAGTTCAGAGCGCAGCTCCTCCCAGTCCTTGCGATAAATAGCATCTGCAACTTCATAAGCCTCTTCCAGCGTGTAAGGCACAATAGTGTCATACGTTTGCTCACGATCCCAAGGGCAGCCCTGCTCGGGATCGCGTAATCGACTCATGATTTCGAGAATTTTTTCTATTTTTGCCATTTAGCCCACAACCCGTGTGGCGCTATGGACATCCGACAAGTCTTTTAGCTTGGAGAGAAAACGACCTAGCTGTTCATAATCAGAAATTTCCACGGTCATTTTAATTCTCGTTTCGCGCTTTTTACGATTGCTCAGGGTATTCACTGCGGCGATGTTGATATGCTCGGCAACCAATACTGCCGTGATATCTTTTAACACACCTGGCCTATCATTCGAAACTATTTCCACGTCTACTTCAAAAAGTTTCTGGTGCACACCGGCCCACACCACCGGCACTACACGTTCGGCATGTTCTCGTTTAAGACTGAGCAAATTTTGACAGTCCGCTCGGTGTACCGTAATACCCCGGCCTCGAGTAATAAATCCTTCAATCTCATCTCCGGGTATGGGCTTACAACAGCGCGACAATTGGGTCAACAAATTTCCCACACCGTGCAATTCCACACTCTCGGAACGTTGGTGTGCAATACCTTTGGAGGTTGTGGCAATCTCCGTCTGCTCGGTTTGCTCTTCTTCCACAGGTATCGCGTTAACTACCTGTTGAATACCCAAATCCCCTCGGCCGATGGCGGCAAAAAAATCGTCCTCTACCGTGTAATTAAATTTTTGAGACAGAAAACTTAACAAGTCGCTACTCAAACGCTTTTCACCCAATTCCCGTAAAAGTGCAGCCTTGCCCTCATTAGTATGCTCTTCACGAAATTGTTGTTTGAACCAGTGCCTGACTTTATTCAAGGCCTGCGTGCTTTTGAGATAGCCAGATTTTGGAGAGAGCCAATCACGACTTGGTTGCGGCTCTTTACCCGTCATCACTTCCACCTGCTGGCCACTACTCAGTTCCGTGGTGAGGGGCACCATCTTGCCGTTGACTTTGGCCCCACGGCATCGATGACCCACATCGGTATGAATACGATAAGCGAAATCCAATGGCGTTGCCCCTTTGGGCAATTCAATAACACGTCCCTTGGGGCTTAAAACATAGATCTTTGAGGAAGTGATCGCTTCGCTTGCTGGCGATAACTCATTTTCTTTGGACAAGGCATCCCGAATTGCATTGATCGTAGATTGAGATTCAAGAACAGACTTGCCACCCTCTTTATAGCGCCAATGGGCCGCAACACCCAATTCCGCCTGCTGATGCATCGAGTGAGTACGAATCTGCACTTCCAGTGTTTTGTTCTCTGGGCCCACCACTGCGGTATGTAAAGACTGATAACCATTCTGCTTAGGTGCGGCAATA
>JAOUPJ010000196.1 GCA_029879945.1 Gammaproteobacteria bacterium | reverse complement strand
ATGGACGATCGACAATGCCTCATAGCACGCCGCCACATCACTAACAACGATACGGACTGCCCTCACATCATAAAGCTCTGAAAAATCCAGATGCTTGTTTTGCATTTTCTTCCAGATGCTAAAAATGTGTTTTGGCCTACCATACACCTGCGCCCGCAATCCTTCCTCTTGCAACAGAGAGCCGATCTTTTTCACTACCGATTGCATATAGCTTTCACGAACCACTCGGCGTTCTTCTAATGCTTTGGCAATATCCTTATACTGTTGCGGGTGAAGGTAACGAAAAGAAAGGTCTTCCAACTCCCATTTTACTTGTCCAATACCCAGACGATTTGCCAGAGGCACAAATACTTGCTGTGTCTCTAGAGCCACGCGCTTTTTTATTTCTTCGCCCGAACGTTTGGCATGCCGAATCACGCGAAGCTGATGGGCAAGCATGATGAACACCACTCTAGGGTCTTTCATCATGGACATCAGCATCATGGAAACCGCTAATTCATTTTTGGACTTGTCTTCTTCTGAGGCTACCGCGATCCAATCCAGGCGCTTGTTCTCAATGCGCACCACTTCTTGTACCAAACGGAATACAGCCGCATCGGATCGTTCGGAAACTAAATCTAATCGGGATCCATTGTTTGTGCCAAAACCTTCAAACAACACGCCTGCCGCGATGGTCTGCTCATCCACGCCCAATGATGACATGATGCCAACCAATTCCTCGGCCTGACCAATCCGATTCGGATGGGCCTCCTGTAGTAACATCATCGCCTGCATGACTAAGTCACTACTATTTACGGCACTGTTGTGATCGGCACTCAGTTCGGCTTGCTCCGTAGAGACCATACTAATACTTCGACTTTGTTTAAATAGGAGTTCCAGGAAAACCACTCTGGAGTAGTCTGGTATTTTATACGGAAACGGCGAGAAACAGAAAAAATTTTCACCACCGCTTTTTTCTGTTCAGCTTGTATGCAATTGAAATCTGCCCTAGCTGGAAAAAAGGCAGATCAAGTCTTACTAATTAATAAATCAGCTGTTTTGTTATACAGTGGATAGAGCGAGATCTTCTGGCTCAAGCGACTGATTTGGTTCTTCCTTTATAACGGTTCTAACTTCCGCCTGCATGGTAAGCACACCGTTAATCCTGCCACCCTTTCCAATTTCAATCCTGGGGCTATTTACATTGCCTCGAATCAACGAATTTCCACTCAATACAATTAGCTGATTCGCGCAAACATCACCATTAATCTCACCACTGAGGGACAGGGTCTCACACAACAGATCGCCTTGCCAAGATCCCTTGGTGGCAATGCGCACATCCCCATTGATAAAACCGTCGCCACAGACCGTGCCTTCCACATACACGTCACCGTCCATTTCCAAATTGCCCACGAAACGACTGCTTTCGTCTATAAAAGTGATTTTTTTGTTTTTTGAAAAACCGAACATTTTCTTCCCCAGCTCTCGCTCAATCTTGTAAGCAGTCAATTTCCCGCTCAAGGAACAGACACGCCACCGAGCCCTGTGCAACACAGGATCTCACAGCAACGCTAGGGTTATTATACGATCTAGGCGCAAAAGGCCAAAGAATTTTTTAAACGAGGAAAACAGGATAGTATTATATTAAAATCAAATCGTTAGAGAAATTCGTGGGCTCGGACACAATTTCTCCCGGCTGCCTTGGCCTGGTAGAGTGCTTCATCAGCCCCTTCTATCAATCGCTCCAAGGTGATGCCCGATGAGCTGGCGTGGGTACTGGCTACGCCGCAGCTGATGGTCACATGGCCGGTAACTTTCGAGAACTCATGGGGAATTAATAGGCTTTCCACCGCTTCCCGGACCCGCTCAGCCACGTTCAGCGCACCCTCCAAATCAGTATCCGACAGGACAAAAACAAACTCCTCACCGCCATATCGAGCCAACAGATCCCCAGGCCGATAGTATTCCTTTTTCAAGGTTTGGGCGACCTGAACCAGGCAGTCGTCTCCTGCTCGATGGCCGTAATTGTCGTTAAAGCGCTTAAAATAGTCGATGTCCAGAAGGATGATAGAAAACAGACCACGTCTACGCGCACACTGTGACCATTCTCGACTGGAGAAATCGTCAAAAAGTCTACGGTTGGCAATACCTGTTAGCGGGTCTTGTAAGGAGATTTTTTGCAACTCACTATTGCTACTCTCCAATTCACTCTGCATTGCTACAATTTTACGTAAGGCCTCATCTCGTTCTGCCTGGATCATATAGTTTTTTGAATGGGATCGCACTCGCGCCAGTAATTCCACTTCGTTCGGAATTTTAACGATATAGTCATTTGCCCCCGCCGAAAAGGCCGTGCTTTTTACTTTGGGATCGTCTTTTAGAGAGAGCACGATGATAGGGATGCTCTTTGTTGACTCTGAGGATCGAAAAAACCGAAGTAAACTCATGCCATCAACATGAGGCATCACCAAATCCACGAGTATTATGGTAGGTTGATACTTTTCTGCCACCTCTAACGCGTCACGCGGATCATCACAGTAATGAAATAGAAAATCCGGCTTATTCTTAAACATTAGCCTGATTTTTTCTGCGACCAGGTACTGGTCATCAACTAAGAGTACACGATGAATCGGTGTACCACGGCCATTACTCGATTCCCTCAAACAGCTACTCACCGAGTCACCTCATTGAATCCACAGCGGCCAGTCGGCGCTTAATTCTGTCTAGAGCCCGTGTATACTCACTGGCACTAAAATGATTTTTAGATAGATATTCACATCGATGATCCCAAGCAACCCTTTCTTTAATCTCATTCTGGGTACACGCGCTTAAAAACAGGATCGTGGCTTTTTGTTGTTGCTCCAATATTCTCAACGCTGAAACGAGATTAACACCCTGATTTACACCTAAATTCACATCTGTGACGATAAAATCGTACTCTTTTTTCGCCACTTCCCTTTTCGCCTCTTCCAGCGTAGATACCGCCTGCACGCTACCACCTCGAGAGCGAATAATGCGAGATTGCAGCTCTCTGGAAATCGTGGATTCGTCTATTACCAGCGCGCTAAAACTGTTTTCCAGTTCCGGCGACTTTACTTCTACTCCTAAAAATTCACCTTTTTTCATTCGCAAAGCGATATTTTGAAATACGGCGGCGACATTCACAATCAATCCAGTATTTCTATTCTCCAATAAAGATGAACCCAGATACTGTTTAGCGGCATAGTCTGGTCCTATGCGTTGTACCACAACACTCTCTGTGGGCAAAAACTCGTCGAGAAGCAAAGCGTAAGTCTTTTTGTCATAGTGAACAAAAATGACACGCAAGCTCTCATTTCTGTACCCCAACTCATTTTTCCGTTCCAGCGCCAGACTCAGGTCGACAAGGGGAACTAACTGATCGCCAAGCGGTAGCTTCTGCCCGTCTTCGTCATTTACTACCTGTTCCAGGCTCAATTCACTTTGGTGAATAACAGACTCTTCGGGAAATCCATAGATGTAAAAACCAGAACGCACAAACGTTATATTCCTACGCACCAAGCCTTGTGGAATACGAAACTCAAATGCTGTTCCCTTTCCTTGCTCGCTTCTAACGCTCACACTCCCACCCAAAGATTGGATGGTAGATTGCACGACATCCAGACCCACACCACGCCCGGAAACAAAACTGGAGTCAGCACTCGTTGATATTCCAGGGAGAAAAATCAGATTTTGTAATAGCGATTGGTCCCCCCGATCAATCACATCTTGTCTTAACAGACCTGAAGAGACTGCTTTTTCGCACAATGTTTGCACATCGATTCCAGCCCCGTCATCGCTAACACGGATGCGTAAATCACCATTGAATGAGTTTGCGGTAATCTGAATAGTGCCTGTATTCGCTTTGTTTGATCGCCTTCTGCCTTCTTCATTTTCGATGCCATGATCAATGGCATTTTGCACAATATGTAAAAGCATAAATTCAATGGAAGCTACCAATTCCCGATCGAGCACCACACCATTGTCTATCACTTTTAGCTCAACCTGTTTTCCTAACTGCTTAGACAAATCTTCAATCAAATTGGGGAGCAGTCTTACACTGTCTGAAAAGGGTCTCAACTGATGAGACAATACCTCTTGGTGGAAATCGGAAATGGTTCGGTTGTTTTGACGAGACAAGTCTTGTAATTCCAACAAACCATCATGAAACTCTTCCCGTAAAAGCAACACGCGCTCCTTGATTTTCACTGCATTCATAAGCAAATCCGGGCTTTGCTTCAAGGTGGAAACCAGTTCTTCTATTTCCGATAGAATAAGCTGATGTTTAGCCTTCATTTCCCACAGCGTGTCCAACACATGATTTTCCTTGTATTTGGTCATCAGTGCTTCAGTAGCCAGGCCTAGCAGGTTGTCGGCATGTTTGAACTGCAAGGGTTTTGTGATGCTCAAATAGTGAGCGACGCTACGTCCAACACCAATCTGACGAGCCCTTGCATTAAACGGGATATTCGCCTCCGGCCTTGCAAGTTGGTCTTGTAAGGTCTGCAGTCTAGAAGCGGATTGACGGTTCCACTCCGACATGGTGTGCACATTTTTAAGTGATAGTTCCATTATCCACTCTAGCTGCTGCAAGAATACTTGTAACCAAAGATCGGGGGGGCGCTGCTCTGTGGATAATTTGAGTAGACCTTCTTCCAATGCGTGCGCCACATGTACAATCGCCATCGCATTTACCAAACGAGCCGCTCCTTTTAAAGAATGGGCTGCCCGCAACAGTTCTTCCAGTGCTGTGCTCTCTAACTCAGCATGCTGCGCATTCAATAAGATTTCAGAGATGATGGTGCACTGCTTGGACACTTCGGTACGAAAAAGATCCATAATGGGGATCTCCGTACCTGACATACCCTCGAACTCGCCGAGATTGTGAACTTCTACACCACGCATACGCTTCCGCACTTCCATAAAACTCGACTCGCCAGCCCCGAGCGCATAGTAGGCCAAGTCTTAATTAATATAATATATTCAAAAACTTACATTATTATTCAAGGACAAACAGTTCCTCATTCATGGTAGATCGTCCACATGGCCATTTTTATGAGAAAAATAAGTGAATTCAAAGCAGGTCTAAGAATTGCTCTGCTATGATTACATCTATAGTTTTGACACACTCTAAACGGAGTATTGGCAGGAGGATAGAGAGTAATCATGTCTATAGATAAAGTTAATGTGTATGCACGCCGTGGTTTGGTTGTTATGGCGATTGCATTTCTGAGCGCCTGTGCAACCCTGGAATTTGGCCAGGATTTCGATCCGAAGGGCTTTCATTCCTGGGTTAAACGAGGCACTACCACCCAGGCAGAAGTGAAAAACAAAGTCGGTGAACCCACGAATAAGGGCCTGGTCGTTGAATCCGATGGAAACGAACTTGAGCGCTGGGTGTACTACTACGGTAAGGGCAAAATGAACGATATGCAAAATGCGCAATTCAAGATGTTAGAGGTGCGTTTTGATAGTTCAAAGAAGGTCGTGAGCTATAATTGGTCCGCCGAATAATAGCTGTTACAGTAAGACTAACGACTGATTTTTGCTCACAGAATATACAAGCCAGCAAATTCTCTGGGCCTGGCATAAAGGGAAACTCGAGTCCGTCGATAGGGTAATACCCGGACCGAATCCCATGACGAGGACGATTAATGAGCAAAAATCCACTTTCACAACTTTCTTCAAAGGGTCAAAGTTTTTGGTTTGATAATATTCACCGGGCGATGATCATTTCCGGCGAATTGGATCGTATGATACAGTTGGACGATCTACGGGGTATTACCTCCAATCCCGCCATATTCGAAAAGGCTATGACCAGTAGTAGTGACTATGACTCGGCCCTGGCGCAACTCCTATCCGAGCAACCATCATTGGATGCCAGGGGTTATTTCTACGCATTGGCAATTCAGGACATACAACAGGCGGCAGATCGTTTGCGCGGCGTGTATGAAAATTCCAATCACATCGATGGGTATGTGAGTCTGGAGGTTTCACCCGATCTGGCCCACAACACAGATGCCAGCATCGAAGAGGCAAGACGCCTGTTCTCGCGCATAGACCGCCCCAACGCCATGATCAAAATTCCGGCGACTAAAGCGGGAATCCCGGTAATTCGTCAACTCATTCGTGACGGGATTAATGTCAATGCCACCCTGCTTTTCTCAGTGGAACGTTATGTAGAAGTGGCAAACGCCTTTATCGAGGGACTGGAGGAACGTCAACGTGAAGGTAAACCGCTGGAAAGCATCGCCTCTGTCGCCAGTTTTTTCGTTAGCCGCGTGGACGGTCTTATTGACAAGCAAATGGAAGCACGCCAAGCGAGTCCCTTAGGAAAATTTGCCATCGCCAACGCAAAGCTGGCCTATATGGAATATCAATCGCTGTTTGAATCGGAGCGCTTTGCCAAACTCAACGGCGCACAAAGCCAGCGGCTGCTGTGGGCGAGCACGGGAACAAAGAATGCCAACTATAGCGATGTACTCTATATAGACAGCCTGATCGGTCCTCATACAGTCAATACGATTCCACCGAGCACAGCCGATGCATTTCGGGATCACGGCGTCATTTCAAGCTCACTGATGGACGGCTGGCAACAGGCAAAAGAGGTGAAGATCGCGGTTGAAAATTGCGGTATCGAGTTACACCAATGCATGCAACAACTGGAAGACGAGGGCGTCGCTTTGTTTGCGAAGTCTTTCGACACCTTGCTCAACGCCATAGATCAGAAAGTACAGCTCATTCGCGTCAATAATTCTTCAGCAGCATAGTGGTGACATGGGACAAAAAAAGCAGTTAGTTTACAAGACATCCGAAGAACTTGTTACGAAAGCCGCGCAATACATTGCAGCAGCAGCCAAAGGGGCCATTACGCATCATGGTGGTTTACACATTGCGCTGTCTGGCGGACGTACACCGGCCCATCTGTATGACTACCTTGCTGAAAAAGGGAAGCAACTCGGGATAGACTGG
>JAOUPJ010000133.1 GCA_029879945.1 Gammaproteobacteria bacterium | reverse complement strand
CGTGAAACGGGCAGAGGCCTTGAAGGTTCGAGTGGAAAAGGCCTCAGGGTTAACAGGTAAGCTGATACGGCATCGTTAATGGACGTTTCCAATGTTCTTTTTAGGATCAGTCTTTGCTAAAATAGCATCGGCCAATAAAGTGACTTGCCACATGCGCCTAAGCTATTCGAATTCGTCGCTTTTTTTACATACGGTATCTCTATACCGCATGAATTTTGCCTCATCTGCCGGGGATGCCGCGATTCCGGCATGGAGATCCAAGATTCAACCCAGGCAGATTCATGAGTTTCATTGATTATACGATATTGGCTGTTCTCCTTATTTCTGCTGCCATCAGTCTCGTACGGGGGTTTTTACGAGAAATGCTTTCTTTGATTAGCTGGGTGGCGACAGTCTGGTTGGCGATACATTTTTCACCGGACCTGATGCAATTTATCCGTCCTTATATTGAATCTGAAATGATAAGCAAGATTATCTCTTTTGTTGCCTTATTTGTGGTGCTGTTGATTGGTTTTTCCCTCGTAAGCGCATTTTTCAATGAGATGATGAAAGAAAGTGGAATAGGCGGAACAGATAAATTTCTGGGAATATTTTTCGGGCTCGCACGAGGGGCTGCGGTGATGGTCGCCATCGTCTATTTTGCGGAATCCACCAGTTTCCCCCAGGAAGACTGGTGGCGAGAATCCATGTTGATTGAGCATTTTCAGGGCATGGCGAGTTGGATGAAAAGTGAGTTACCCAGTAATTTGAAGACAGGCTTTGCGCTAAATTAATCGCTGAAGCGGGTTGGGTTTAAACACATAGAATGTTATTGGGTTGTAAAGGGGTCTAGAGTAAACATGTGTGGTATCGTCGGAATCGTTGCAAAAGGCTCAGTCAATCAATCTATCTATGATGCCTTGACTGTGCTTCAACATCGCGGGCAGGATGCCGCTGGGATCGTTACTTATGACAAAGGAAGGCTGTATCTCTCTAAAGGCAATGGCCTGGTTCGAGATGTGTTTAATACCCAGCAGATGCTGACCTTGCAGGGCGATATGGGGATCGGCCATGTACGCTATCCCACAGCAGGCAGTTCCTCTTCCTCCGAGGCTCAACCCTTTTATGTCAATTCCCCTTATGGCGTCTCGCTTGCCCACAATGGCAATCTTACCAATTCAGATGAATTGAAGGATGAGCTGTTTCGGGAAGACTTACGTCATATCAATACCGATTCCGATTCCGAAGTTTTACTCAATGTCTTTGCGCATGAACTACAGCGTTCGGGAAAATTTCGTATTGATCAGGATGATCTCTTCAATGCCATCTCGGGAGTGCACAAACGCGTAAAAGGGGCCTATGCCTGCGTCGCCATGATCACCGGCTTTGGTATTGTGGGTTTTAGAGATCCCTATGGGATTCGACCTATCGTTTATGGCAAGCGGGACACAGACGAAGGGGTGGAATATATTATTGCTTCGGAAAGCGTGGCCATCGATTCATTGGGATTTGATTTGATTCGCGATATCGCGCCAGGGGAGGCAGTCTTTATCGGACGAGATGGAAGTATTGCAACCAAGCAGTGCGCGGAACCCGTCACCTTTTCACCCTGCATATTTGAATATGTGTACTTTGCCAGACCCGATTCTATATTGGACGGAATATCTGTCTATAAAGCACGTTTGCGCATGGGTGAGTTTCTGGCGAAGAAGATCATGCGTGAAAGACCGAATCACGGTATTGATGTCGTGATCCCCATTCCCGATACCAGTCGGACCAGTGCTTTACAGTTGGCCAACTCTTTAGGGGTAAAGTATCGAGAAGGTTTTATTAAGAACCGTTACATCGGCAGAACATTTATCATGCCGGGTCAAAAACAACGAAAGAAATCCGTTAAGCAAAAGCTCAATGCCATTGATCTGGAGTTCAAAGATAAGAAAGTCTTATTGGTGGATGACTCGATCGTGCGTGGTACCACCTCGGAACAAATTATTCAAATGGCCAGAGAGGCCGGTGCCAAGGAAGTCTATTTTGCATCGGCGGCCCCGCCTGTGAGATATCCGAATGTGTATGGCATTGATATGCCGGTCTACTCTGAATTGATTGGTCATCAACGTGATGATAATCAGATTGCCGAAGCGGTGGGTGCAGACTGGTTGGTCTATCAGGATCTGGAAGACCTAGTGAAGGCGGTGCGACGGCCGGATAAAGAATTACCCATCGCGAGATTTGATGCCTCCTGTTTTAATGGAGAATACGTTACGGGTGATATCACTCCAGAGTATTTAAATGCCCTGGAGCAGAAGCGCAGCGATGAGGCCAAAACGAAGAAAACGCTTGGTAGTGATTTACAAGACATCGATCTACACAATAATCGCAACGGTTCAAATCCGCTTTAACACCTCTTTATATGCTCGTCTTAGGCCTACCCCTGTGGGCCTGGTCGAGCCAGGGTTGGTCGTTGTCCACAGGGTTTGAAGAAGACTAAAGCGTTATTATTTAAGCAGTTATAGATCGTCCCTCCGCCAAATAATCCCAGCAAATTAGGGGTAACCGCTTCAGTTTGCGCCATTTTAGCCGATAGAAATTTTATCCGTTTGGGTATTTCTAGAATAAAAGTTGTTAGATTTGGGGCTTAACTGTGGCTGCAAAACCGTCTGAAAGGATAGTCGTCCGCTCAAAAGCAGTACAAATACTTAAAAAGCTTGATGTTTTTACTGGTCTCGCCGAAGATGAGTACTTCAAGGTTTTGGGTATGTGCTCAAGTACCGAAGCGAGACAAGGTGAGACCTTGTTTAAGCAGGGTGATGATGGCGCAAGTATGTTCATACTGCTTACTGGCGAAATACAAATCAATGTAGAGGGCGTAGGCCCAGTGCACACCATGAAAGCTGGGGAGATCCTGGGAGAGATTGGTCTGGTTTGTGACATCAAACGTACTGCCAGTGCGGTGGCGACGCAGGATTCAGTTTTACTGCAGCTATTCGGACGCATTTTCCATGATGTGGTGCGCAAGTATCCCCATGTAGGCTATGTCATCATGCACAATATTGCTGGCATTCTGGCGCATCGGCTGACGGCTAAAAATAGCAATTAGGTCCGGCACTCGTAAAAATGACTAGTTCTCTCTCTCCCCCGCTTCTGCCTTAGAACGATCAAGCAGCCCAAACAAAAAATAAAATATCAGGCCCGATATGGCACCAAAAAAATGGGCGTCCACCAACACGGGCCCCCCCGCCGTTTCTTCCGAGCCGGGTAGTGGCCCCATTAACTGTTCCCAGGCCAGTTTGATAGTGAGTAAAACCAACAGGGCGATACTTTCAAGACGCCTAACCCTTAGATTCCCCAAAGCGCCAGCGATAAAGAGCCCGTGCAGTGTACCCGAAAGCCCCACATACCAACGTATTTCTGCGTTGAAGATGAGAATCAAAAGGCCAGTTAAAAGACTGCTAAAGAGTAGCAGGCCTATCCATGCCCTGACTGTGTAGACCGAAAAAAAGAAAAAGAATACCAGCATCAGGCCCAACAGGTTCATCAAGAGATGCATCCAACTTAGATGCACAAAATGAGAGCTGATCAGTCGCCAATATTCATGCTCTCCAATGGCCAAGCGATCATAACGCAAGACATCGGTAACGTTCGTGCCACTGGCAGCGATGGCCAGACACAAGGCGATGATGGTGAAAGCCAGATAGAATTGGGGAAAGATTAGCATAGGGTCTACTTGGTTTTTTGAGAGGATATTATATCCACAAGATGTTTTCCCAGTGTGGAGTTTTCCATGAGTCCTTGAAATTGTTCGCTCCCCGGACCGAAGCTAAACAGAGGAATCAGAGTACCACTGTGGTGCCGGCTTGCAAAGGAATAGCCGTTAAAACGGTTTACGGATTTGTCATAGGCAAGTAGGGAGAGTCCTCCGGTTTCGTGGTCGCCAGTGACAAGTACAAGAGTGTGCGGGTCTTTCTTTGCATATTGAAGGGCGATGTTTACCGCAGAATCAAAATCCAGCATTTCCTCGATTACATAATCCAGATCTTTTTTATGCCCGCCCCAGTCTATCTGCGAGCCTTCTATCATTATTAAAAATCCCCTTTTTTCTTTCTCCAGCAAGCTTAATGCCTTTTGCAGCAGTTGGCCCAGTGAGTAATGACGATTTCTTGCGCGCGGCAGGTCATCGGTTTCGATCAACGCGAGTTGTGGGAGCCTGTCAGAAGAAAGATACTGATGCACGCTGCGTGTGATCAGTTTGTCATTACCTTGTTTTTGCAGTAAGTTTCTGCCGTCGTTGCGTTTTCCGCCGAGGCCTTTGTGTGGTAAAAACATATCCGCGCCGCCGCCCAGTAGCAGATCAACTGAGGATTGACTCAACTGCAGGGCAATATCCAGTTCCTTTTCCCTTGAATCCACATGTGCCACAAAGGCAGCCGGCGTGGCATGGGTAATACGCGATGTGGCAATCACCGCTGTTTGCAGACCTTTTTCTTTGGCAATTTCAAAAATATTTTTCAGTCTTTTTTTATTTGGGTCTAAACCGATAAAGCCATTGTTTGTTTTAACTCCACCTGCCATAGCAGTGGCTGATGCAGCGGAGTCTGTCACGTAGTCATCGGCAGAATCGGTAGACATCAACGCAATCTGTTTGATCTGGGTGATGGACAAGTCTTTGCGAATTTTTCTGGCGGCACTGATTTGCGCGAGCCCCATGCCGTCACCAATCAATAGGATGATGTTTCTCGGTGCATCACCGGCATGCAAGGGAAACGGGAGTAGAAATACCAAAACAAACAAAGCAATGAAACGCATCAGAGTGAGAAGTTCCTTGAAATATAGGAATCATTATAGCTTTCTAGAAGACTAGAATCGAGTTAGCCTTGGAGGCCGTAGATGTAGTCTCGCGTGAGTTTGTGTCGAGGGTTTTCAAACAAGACACGGGTTGGTGCAGCCTCAATGAGTTGACCTGCGTTTTCCACTTTCCACAGTACACCGCAATAGTCAGAAACACGCCTGGCCTGAGCGAGATTGTGAGTCACAACTAGCAGGGTATGTCGTTCCTTGAGGCGTAGCATTAAGTGTTCAATGGTTTGGGTGGAGTGGGGGTCCAACGCGCTGCAAGGCTCATCCATAATGAGTGCCTTGGGTTTGAGACATAGCGCCCTGGCAATGCAAAGCCTTTGCTGTTGTCCACCGGAAAGAGACTGAGCGGGTTTATCAAATCGGCCATTGAGTTCGTCTAACAGACCCACATCGTATAGGGCCTGTTCCATCCTCTCAATGATCTCCTTTTTTCCACGAATACCGATCTCTTTGAGGGGCAGTTCAAAATTCTTTTGGATGGAAAAAGGAAAGGGAGTGGGTTTTTGAAATATCATACCAATGTCGCGACGCAGTTTAAGCAGGTCCGTAGAGTCGGCCACGATATCTTCGCCCTCAATACAAATTTTACCCTGCAGGTGGGTAGCGGGAATCATGTCTGTCAGTCGGGTAATGGTATTGAGGAGACTGGATTTGCCGCTGCCTGAAGGACCAATAATGGCGGTTATCTGATTTCTGGGAACTTTGAATTTGATGTCACGAAGTACGGACTCTTTATCAATGACTAGGTTTACACCTTCAAATTCAATGTATGGCTGGCGCAAGTCCAGCCGGTCTGTTTGTTGTTGATCGATATCGGTGATGCGATCCAGGGTAATACTATTTGCAGTCATTAAACGACACCTACTCTATTCACCAATGATTTGCCAAGAAAACGGGTGGCGATACTGAGCAATATAAGGAAAATAATCAAAACCAAAGCCGTTGAAAAGGCATTCTGATTTCCGCCAGGAACGTTCATGGCCAGATCAAAGATATGCACCGATAAGGCCCGACCGGAATCGAGAACGCTTTCCGGTGTTCTTGTTACATAACCCGCAGTGAAAATAAGAGCGGCGGTTTCTGCCAACGCCCGGCCAATGCTGAGTATGAGCGCTGCACCAATACCAGGGATGGCCAGGGGTAGGGCAATTTTAAATAGGGTAGAACTCTGATTCAGGCCCAAGGCATAGGCGTTTATATAGTAGTGCTTTGGTACGCTACGCAGGGCCTGTTCGCTGACCAGGATAAAAAAGGGTAAGACCATACATGCTAACGTCAGTCCGCCGGAGAGTATAGAAAAGCCCAAACCCAGGCTGATACTGAAAAAGGCATTCCCAAACAGACCCACCACGATAGACGGCATGCCGGCAAGCACCATAATACTTCTTCTCAAAAACAACAATGATCCATTGGTGTTGTTTTCATTTAGTGTGAGGTAGATAGCAAGCATCAGTCCGAAAGGAATAGTGATGATCAAACAGATACCCAGGATGTATGCGGTGGAGAGGACTATTGAGGCGATACCACCTTGGCGTCCTGCGTCTAAAGGATTTTGGGTGAGGAAATCCCAGCTAAGGCCTGATATCCCGTCTACCAGGATTTGACCAAACAGCACTAAGAAAAAGGCGACGGGAACGAAGGCTGCCATAGTTGAAAAAAATTCCAAAGTCTCAAAACGATTGTTTTTAGGTAAGGCAGTTCTACACATAGGCAATCGTCCGGTTTTTGGTTTGCGCCATACTGATTGCACTGACCAGAAGCAGCAGAAGTAGCCCGCTAACAAATAGCGCGCTTCGGTGATCACCCAGGGCATAGGCCATTTCCAGGGCGATGTTGGCAGTGAGTGCCCGCACGGGCTCAAACGGATTGAGTGGTGCTTGCACCACATTACCACAGACCATCAATACCACCATGGTCTCACCCAGTGCACGGCCGATCTGTAAACTGATCCCCGCATAGAGTCCGGACGAAATGCCCGGCAAAATCACGCGTATAATGATGGATTGCCTACTCATTCCCAGGGCCAGTGCGCTCTTGATATAGTCTTCCTCAAATTGCTCTATTTGCGCGTTGGTGATGATGACAATCAAGGGTAGGACGATAATCGAAAGCATTATTCCACCCGCCAATAGGCTCGTCCCTGGTCCACTTATTTGCGCAATGAGGGGAGAAAGTACGACCAGTCCCCAAAGGCCAAACACCACCGAAGGCACGCCCGATAGGATTTGCACAATCTGCAACACTAAAGACTGAATCAGCGATTGTGCATAGAATTGTATATAGATCGCCACAAGTATTCCTATAGGAACCGCGATCAAGATCGCCAGTGAAACCGCATAGATGCTACCCCAAAGCATGGGGGCTAGATTAAAGAGTTGTTCTGTGGGGTGCCAGGATTGATCGGTGATGAGCCGGTAGATCGGCGTAGAACGAAAAAAGGGTATCGATTCCAGCGCGATAAACAGGGCAATAAATATCACGATACCGCCGCAGAGTATGGCGCTGATCTTCAGCAGTGTTTGGAAAATTTTCTCACGGAGCATCTGCAGCGACAAACCCCAATCCTTCTACGATATTTTGATTGTATTCTCTGACCGCAAATTCAAGAAAGCGTTGAGTGGCCTCGGAAGGGTTTCCTTTGGTCACAAAATTTAAATCACGGGTAATGGGAAAACGACCATTGCGAACATTCTGCGTACTCGCCTCTATGCCATCCAAATCGATGAGTTTTATCGACAGCCCGTGAGCCGCGTCGTACTCGGCAGCGCCGATGGAGACATAGGCAATGGCGTTGGGATTATTGGCCACAAGCTTTAACCCTTGTTGGTTGTCGCCAATGATGCTGTCTGCTTTGATCTGTGTGTTTTTTAACTTCGTATAGGCCAGAAACACTTCGAGCGTTGAACGTCCCTCTGCTTTGTGTACAACGGTGACGGGTTTGTCGTCGCCACCCACCATTGACCAATTACGAATTTTTCCGGTGTAGATATCGATAATTTGTTGTCGAGAGAGATTTTTCACAGGATTTTTACCGTGGGCAATGATAGTTACTCCGTCTCTCGCAATCAGGTGATGGTTCAGGTCTGATTCGGATTCATAGAGCGCCCGGGAAACCATGCCAATGTGTGCAATCGAACTGCGCACATCGGAAATTCCACGGGAGGACCCACCTGTTTGAACATCAATACGAAATTCTGGATGTTCAGTTTCAAACTTTTTCGCCAGTTCTGCGGCCAAGGGGGCAATGGTGCTGGAGCCGGTGACAGTGATCCGGGTTGTTTCGCTGCTCGGTAATTCGGGTTTGGATGACGGTCCACACGCAGACAGGGAGGATATCAGTGTCCAGCTAATCAATAGAGTTGAGTAAATTCTCATTTCAGATGCTCTCATGGCGATTCAGAAGAGTGTATTGGTACGAATTTGGTTCTCTTACTATGTACTCAGTCTCTCCCGGGCATAATTTGTTACAATAGAGAAAGTAACTTTATGTTTGGAGTGCCAGTCAGCCCTGTAGCGGCCACACTAAGTGTAGCCCATCGTTGTGGCCCGAAGACCGTAATAATTGATTGATTTACATTGAGTTAATTGCGGTTTTTTAAGACACCAAGTCGAAGACGGGGTGGCAAGCAGGGTATACGCCCCATCGCTGACATCCACTGGCTCGCCGACCACCTGAGTGTGAGAGACAAAAATGGACAGAAAACAGCTGTGGTTCGCGCACCCACGATCTTTTTTTGAGCTGGTAATTGCCGGGTTTTCCCTGGTTTCCCTGCCGCTTATTGTTGCCTTGGTCACGGGTGCATTCTTTGTAGACAAGCTGACGAACCAGAGCCAGGAGGCTGTGTATCGAGCCGTAAAGGCCACACAGCTTAGTCGGGCTTTATTGGAGCATATCGGGGCAATGGAAAGGTCGATACGTCAATACTTCGTGTTGGGAGATGCCCAGTCCATTCAAATCTATCTGGAGAGACATGAGCGCTACCGGCAGACTTCTGGTGAATTGAGGCCCCTGTTACTGACACATACCTTGATCGACAGATTGTCGACGATTGATGGTGTAGAGCTGAACCTGTTTTCCAGATTGCAGGGGATCACGACTTCCAATCAAAAAGACAAAACCAATGTTCAGGAGTTTATCTCCCTGACCGAGATGGCCCAGTCTCTACTGCAGGACACCAATGATTTGATAGACAGTGAAATGGCCATCATGGGTGATATCTCGGAGCAGGCACGAAATATCATCTTTTGGGAGATTATGGGGGTGGTGCCGGGTGCCATTATTTTTACTGTGGTTTTTATAGTATTATTGTCCAGACCCATACGTCAGATAGACAATGCAATCAAAAAGATTGGCGATGGGGACTTGGCTGAAGAGATCCAGGTCAGTGGGCCGCGCGATTTGGAATATCTGGGTGAGCGGCTGAACTGGCTCAGGAATCGGCTGAAATACCTGGAAGAGAAGAAAGCCAAGTTTCTACACTATGTTTCACATGAATTGAAGACCCCCCTTACTGCGGTACGGGAAGGGGCGCAGCTGATGTCTGAAGG
>JAOUPJ010000009.1 GCA_029879945.1 Gammaproteobacteria bacterium | reverse complement strand
TCGAAGAATCGGAGTGGGATGGGGCCGATCAAGCCCAGGCCATTACGAAGGCCGTTGAAGCCTTGCCTGCCGAGCAAAAGGAAGTATTTTTGTTAAAGGTCGAAGCAGAAATGAGTTTGGAAGAGATTGCACAGATGGGGGGTGAGTCCCGAGAGGCGATTAAGAGCCGGTACCGCTACGCGGTGGCAAAGATTCGGAAGTGGGTATCTGAGGAGAACAACGATGGTTGATGATGCTGAAGTTGAACGCCGCTATCGAAAATCCAGTAAGGAAAGTCCTTCCGTGCAATTAGATAGGCTCATTCTCGATATGGCGAAACATGAGCTAGGTCGTCGCAAGTATAGAGCTACTAAAAGAATGGGCTTGTTTGCGACCGCAGCTACCTTAGTGCTATCCATTGGTCTGGTCACTTTCATGGAAAGAGAGGTGCCCGAAGAAGTGGTGATTACTGCTAAGGGACCGGCGGTGTTAGTGGAAGAGCCGGCGGAAGAGAAATCAGAACAAAGCTTTGATCGTATGCCTGCACCGCTTGCCAATGCAGACAGGGCTCTCAAAAAACAACAGGCTCCCGTTTCTGCTGAAGCCGAAGTGGCGACAATGGACCGGGCCTTTGGGTCAGAAGCTCTTAGCAGGGAACTCTTGGCTGAGGCACCGGATAGGGCAAGCCCCCCCCAATCACGGGCCCCCAGTATGGCTCGCGCACGTGCTGCCGTTGAAACGGGCATCTCAGCTCAAGCGTTGAGACGCCAGCTCAATAGCGAACTGGTGTCTACGCACAAAAAGGTCTTTCGTTATAATGATGTATGGCAAGCTCTCGAATATACGGATGAAGATCCAAAAAATTCTAAAAATGTGATCCTGTTGTATAGCCAGCGTTCTACGCCCAAAACCGCAAAACACAAAGGTGAAGAGGGAGATAATTTGTGGAACCGGGAGCATGTGTGGCCCAAGTCTCACGGATTTCCCAAGAAGAATCAGTCTGCCTATACCGATTTGCATCATTTGCGGCCCAGTGACCGCCATATCAATTCAGACAGACGGGATTGGGATTTTGATGAAGGGGGGAAATCCTATAATCGTTGTCAGTGTAAACGGAAAAAAGTAGATAAGAACTCGGGTAGCTTTGAGCCCCCGCATCAGGTCAAGGGCGATATTGCACGCATGTTGTTCTATATGGACGTGCGTTATGAAGGGGAAGATGAGAGCAAAACCCCCGATCTGGTCTTGAGTGATCGACTTACTCAGGCAGGTGATGTTTCCATTGGTAAGCTTTGTGTGTTGCTGCGTTGGCACCGCAATGATCCGCCCGATAGTGTTGAGAAGCGGCGCAACCAGCGTATTAAAGAACTACAGGGAAACCGAAATCCATTTATTGACGATCCAAATCTGGCAAGCCAATTATGGGGGAGGCAGTGTTCCCAGTAGGAATTACAAGGAGCCCCAGGTGCTTCTGCGTCTGAATTTTAGATTTGGAAGTGCTAAACCTAAAAGAATTCCACCCAAACAAACACCTGCCCCGATGAGAAACCAGTCTCGTGCCGAGCTATCACGCAGGGAGACATTTTCCTGCTCAATAGTCTGTATCTCGCGTTTAATGTTCAGCAATTCTTTGGTGAGCTTTTCGTTTTCTTCATTGACTGAAATGGGGTCGGCGGCGACCTTTCTCAGCTTTTCCAGTTCCTTCTCCAGCTTGCCTCTGGCCTTGTTAAGATCCTGCTCAGTGTTTTCCAGGCCACTATTGGTTCGCTTTAAAACGTCCAGTTCACTTTTCAACTGGTCGATAGACTCTTTCAATTTCTGCGTGCGCACACGGGAAGCCGCCAGCATGTCCTTCGATGAGGGATTATTACTCAAATAGCGTTTCAAGACCCAACCTTCAGTGCCGTCACTGGTTTTTACCAGCGCATACTGGCCGTCATCGCCCTCTTCCTCTTCAATCAGTTCCAATTTGGCGCCCGATGGAAGCATTTTGATAATCTTGTGAGAATTACCTTTGCCCGTTCGTAGGGTAATTTCAAATTCATCAGTAATGTAACGGGATTCTGCCGCAAGCACTGCAGGCGTGAGAATGAGTAGAATGAGAGAGGAATAGAAGTAACGCATCGATCTTTTACTGCCCTTTCGCTTAGGTCTGAAACTAGTTAAATAAATCCTTGAATGCAATACTCAAGCCTTTTTCCAACTGAGTGCATTGATACAGGAAGTTGGCCCGTCTTTTATGAGATGATAGCCTATCTCAAAACAAAAAGCTGTCGCCTAAAGGAGACGGACGTTGGATAAATGACATTAGAACGCGCTCGAATCCTCCATGCATTGGATCAACCCTGGAGTTTGAGTCCTGCTGATGCGACTCGTCTTCAAAAAGAACTGGCTTGTCGAGTGGTAGCCGAAGATCAGTTGGGAGATATTCGTACAATTGCAGGTATCGATGTGGGATACGAAAAAGGGGACAGCATTGCCAGGGGGGCAGTGGTGGTTTTGGATGCGCAGGCTCTAGGCGTTGTGGACCATGAGATAGCGCGAGCCCCTGTTACCTTTCCTTATATACCGGGTTATTTGTCGTTCAGAGAGTTGCCGGTCATTCTCAAGGCCATGTCTCAGCTAAGAACACTGCCCGATCTAATTCTTTGTGATGGACAAGGTCTGGCGCATCCCCGTCGCTTTGGTATTGCCTGTCACCTGGGTGTGTTGCTGGACTGCCCAACCATAGGGGTGGGTAAGACTCGCTTGTGTGGTACCTATATCGAGCCCGGTCCCAATAGGGGGGACTACACGGATCTAGTCGACAAAAACGAATTGGTAGGCGCGACTCTGCGTACTCGACTCGGTGTAAAACCGGTGTTTGTTTCGCTCGGTCACCGTATCAGTCTGAAAACTGCCATAGAAAAGGTGTTGGCCTGCACAACGCGCTACAAATTGCCGGAAACGACGCGACAAGCACATCACTTGGCCTCACAAAAGCTTATCTAAGCCTGATAGCACATTTTGCATCATTAGGATTTGCCCCTTCGCTTTGGGGTGCAACCCGTCAGATTGGAAATAGGACATATTGTCCGCAAATCCTTCCAGAAGAAAAGGCACCAGCACAGAATTGCTTTCCTGCGCCACTTCCATAAAGGTATTGGCAAACTGTTGGGTATAATGTTTACCGTAATTAGGTGGGAGTTGCATGCCAACAACTAATACACGTGCCCCCGTTTTTTGGCAGTGTTCCACGATTTGCTGCAAATTGGACTTCATGTTAGAGAGTGGTAGTCCTCGCAGGCCGTCGTTGGCACCTAGTTGCAGGATTACAATTTTGGGTTTGTGCTTATTTAGACTGCGTTGTACTCGATTTAGTCCACCTTGAGTGGTGTCACCGGATATACTCGCGTTGATTACGGTGTAGTTTTTGTTTATCTGATTGAGTTTATTTTGAAGTAAATCTACCCAGCCCTTCCCGCTTCTAACACCATGACCGGAGCTAAGGCTATCCCCTAAAACAAGTATGGTGTTAGATTGGGCAATCGCTACCAATGGATTGAGTAAAACAAGGAATAATAGAGTCAAACGTAGCATGTCGAATAACACCCGTGATCCCATTCTTAGTGTAGAGTCTTTAAGCAAGCGCGTGACCAGTCCTGATGGCGAGTTGCAACTACTGCAGGATATCAATTTTAACATCTATCCCGCCCAATCGGTGGCCATAATTGGCGCTTCCGGCGCAGGTAAATCCACGCTACTGGGCTTGCTGGCCGGTTTAGACACCCCCACCTCGGGCAAAGTGCTGCTTGATGGCCAAGATATTTTCGGTGAAGACGAGGACGGCAGGGCGAGAATACGCGGCGCCAATATCGGCTTTGTCTTCCAGTCATTCCAGCTTCTACCCAGCCTCACCGCCCTGGAAAACGTGATGATGCCTCTGGAGCTGATGGGTAGCAGCGAAGCCGAATCCAAGGCGCAAGAGGTGCTGGAAAGGGTGGGACTTGCACAGCGTATCCACCACTATCCGCGGCAACTCTCAGGTGGCGAACAACAGCGCGTGGCCATTGCGCGGGCCTTTGCACCGCGGCCGAAACTTTTGTTGGCAGACGAGCCCACAGGTAATCTGGACGTGCGCACCGGCGAGCAGATTATCGATTTATTGTTTAGTTTGAACAAAGAACAAAACACCACGCTGGTCCTGGTTACGCACGACATGAAACTGGCGCAACGTTGTGAGCGTAGACTTACTATCGATGTGGGCCAGTTGAGCGAAGCCTCTGCATGAACCCGGTTTCTTCTTTTCGAACAGCGCTGCGTTTTCTCAAGCGAGACTGGAAATCCGGTGAACTGAATGCCCTAACCTTGGCCGTGATCATCGCGGTGGGCGCGGTCACGGCGGTAAGCTTTTTCACCAATCGCCTGGAAAACGCTCTGGCACAACAGGCCAATGAACTCTTGGGCGCAGACCTGGTGATTCAGTCTGATCACGTGCTAGGGGTGCGTTATACCGAAAAGGCCAAGGATCACGGCTTGCAGGTGAGCCGTCTTCAACGTTTTCCCAGCATGGTTCAATCGGCTTCCGGAAATCAATTGGCCACAGTACGGGTGATAGACGACAACTATCCCTTGCGTGGAACGGTGTATGTGTCCTCTGATCTTTTCGCACCTGACAGTGCCGCTGAAGGGGTGCCGCAACCGGGGCGCATCTGGATGGAGCCACGTGTCTTCACGGCTTTGGGAATAGCGCCGGGTGAGCAAGTCCTGCTGGGGGAAATCAGCCTTGTCGCAGAAAAGGTGTTGGCCTCATTGCCCGGTCGAGGAGGGGACTTGTTCGGCGTTGCGCCGGTGGTGCTGGTCAATGAAAAGGATCTCAATGCCACTGGGCTGATAGGGCCGGGCAGTCGCATACAAGTGAGTTTGCTGCTGGCGGGAAAAGATTCGGATCTGCAAAACTATAAATCGGAAGTTTCACCGAGTTTGGAAGCGGGTGCCAGTTTCCAGGATATACGCGAAGCACGTCCTGAAATTCGTGTGGCACTGGAGCGTGCCGGCATGTTTCTGGGTCTGGCTGCGCTCACCAGTGTGATACTAGCGGGTGTGGCCGTGGCCATGGCGGCGCGGCGTTTTGCCATACGGCATCTGGACCACGCGGCGATTATGCGCTGTCTGGGTGCGACGCAGTCTTTCATTACTCGCGTTTTTGGATTCCAGCTCTTGTTCCTGGGTCTGGCTGCCAGCCTGGTTGGTAGCGCCTTGGGCTTTGCTGCACATTTTCTTCTGTTGGAAATCGTAACGGGCCTGTTGGGGGTCGTATTGCCCGCAGCAGATTACAAACCCCTGCTCGCAGCCATACTCACGGGAAGTATTACCCTCATCGGCTTTGCATTACCTCCCATATTGCACCTCAAACGAGTACCTGCTTTACGTGTGTTAAGACGAGACATCGGTAATATCTCTACGCCAGGTCGGCTGGCCTACCTTTTCGGCGTGGCAGCCTTGAGTGGACTGGTCCTGTGGCAGGCTGACGATATCAAACTGGGTGTCTATGTGGTGCTGGGTTTTCTCATTGCCATTGCTTTGCTAGCCCTTTGTGCCTGGTGTCTATTGGCCCTGATTCGTAAGCTACGCTTGCGTGGTGGCGGTTGGCGCTTCGGATTGCTGCATCTGGTCAGACATGGTCGCGCCACCATGATTCAGACCGTAGCCTTTGGCCTAGGAATCATGTCGCTCTTGTTGCTGGCCGTCATACGCGGTGATCTCTTGGACGAGTGGCAAGGGAGTTTGCCGGCCGATGCGCCCAATCGTTTTATAGTGAATGTGCAGCCGAATCAGGTCGCTCCCATGCAGGAGTTTTTTACCCAGGCCAATGTGAAGCCACCGGAACTCTTTCCCATCGTGCGTGCGCGCATGGTGGAAATCAATGGTGTGCCGGTTGAGAAACAACTCGACGATGAACAGGTGCGCAGGCAGGTGGATCGACCACTCAATGTATCCTGGGTGGAAACTCTCATGTCGGATAACCAGATACTGGAAGGGAAATGGTGGGACGAGATCGAAGATCCATCCATGAATCTGGTTTCCATCGAAGAAGGGGTGGCGAAAAATCTAAAACTCAAATTGGGAGACATGTTGAAATTCAACGTGGCAGGAGAACACTTTGAAGTAAAGGTGGCGAGTATCCGCAAAGTGGACTGGGATTCGTTTAGAGCCAATTTCTTTGTGTTGGCGCGTCCTGGTTTTCTCAATGAATACCCCACTACCTATATGACAGGCTTTTATTTGGGTACGGAAAATTACAAATTACTGGGGGATTTGGTCAAACAATTTCCCAGCATTACGGTTTTGGACGTGGCAGCGATTATGGGGCATGTGCGCGATATCATTCATCGTGTCTCATCGGCAGTAGAGTATGTGTTTCTCTTCACGTTAGCTGCGGGGCTCGTCGTCCTCTATGCGGGTATTCAATCCACACAAGACGAGCGACTATTGGAAAACGCCATTGTGCGCACACTTGGCGGGCAGCGAAATCAAATTCTGCAAACCCTGCTCAGCGAGTTTGTGTTACTAGGTCTCATGGCAGGTCTTATCGCCTCAGTTTTTTCCGGTGTGCTGGCCTATGTGGTGTCGGAAAAGGTGTTGCGTATGAGTTACACCATAGACCCCGCCCTTGTGATTTGGGGGATTAGCATGGGGGCCTTGGGCGTCGGTTTGGCAGGTCTTTGGGGGACACGTAGCGTGCTTTCTCAGCCACCTTTGTCTGTCTTTAGGCGGATTTCAGCCTAGAAGGTTCTACCATCGAATCCCCACATGTGTCGATCCGGACTGGAAAACTCGATGTAGATGCGATCTGTTGAGATGTCTGTTTCCTGATTGATAAATTCGCATAATGCGCGGGAGAATTCGGCAGTCTTTGCTTCCGGTAGACCGAGACTTTTCAATTCTAAATACGCAGTTGGTTTGTTCGACCCAGCAAAAAACAGGGTTTGATCCGCGGTGAGATTGATCATTACATAACTTTCCGGTTTTCCCAGTATGTTTGAGACGTGTTTAGAGGCGCGTTCGAGCAATCCGTTTTGCTGTTCTGTCGTCATTTGTATATTCGTGCATAGGTTCAATAAGGGCATGATCCAGTCCTCATAGCTCTGAAGTAATGTGGTTTGATTATAAGGTGTATGGAGTAGGGCGTAAAAGCCAAGATTGGGGCGATTTAGAAGAGTGGTTTATTCAGCGTTTCGATGAATTTTTCAATTTGAACCAAGGTCTTGTCGTTCATTTCTACAAACTGGAACGCCGATTTCATTGTTCTGACTTTCTTGTTACTCGGGGCGCTACGTTCTGAGCGAACCAGCTCAGCCTTTACTATCAAGGGTTCGTTTTGTGCCGGAATCACCAGTGTGGCCTGCTCCAGTACGCCGCCTCCATGATCAAAGGCCGTCGACTCTACCATACAGCCCCCCTTTGAAATATCCAATAAGTTTGCATCATATTCCGCACCGCAAACGAATTGCAGGTGAACCTGGCATGCGTCCAAAACTGGAATCCGTTCAGAAGCGCGATGGTAGTCTCCGGCCAGCAATTTTTTGAACTTGACGACCAGGGCCCCTGCACTAAATGGTTTTACCAGAAAGTCATCGGCACCTGCTGCCGCAGCCGTGATGATGGTTTCTCTGTCTGTGCGGCTGGACATGAGTACGACGGAGCAGCCTTTGGCACTTTCGAATTCCTTGGCCTTGTTGACGAAGTCGAAACACTGGATATCGGGTAGATCGATTTCACTGAGTATGCAATCAATGGGGCCGCTATGGGCCAGAAATTCTAATGCAGAATTTCCGCTCACGCTTTGATGTATTGCTGTCAGGTTTAGTTCATCGATGAGTGTGGAAGCGACAACCTTTCCAGCAGGTTCGTCGTGTTCCACTATGAGTGTTGTAAAATTCTGCATCGACTATTGCCCTGTTTTGCCAATTTGAGGGTTTACCCCATCATTACGGTATCGGTCGATCAAGGATTCTTTTTCAGGGAGATTTGTAGTGAAAGCAGGGAATTCTATTCTGCTTGGATGAAAACTAGGCGTTTTGTGGGGTTGTTATTGGAGTGAGCCCAAAAAAAAAACCTCACTAGACAGTTAACTAGCCTTCGGTATTTTTCTGGGTTACGTTGAGGTTGTTGCGCTCGGCAAACTCCATGATATGGCCGAATGCCTCGGGATTGCTTTCTTTAAGCATGGGATCAACCGCAATACACTTCACCCCATCGATACTCACTGGCCGAAGTTGTGGGGAATAATGGATTCGATGATCGTTGCCAAAGGTGGATAACATGCCACTCATGCGCTCGGCCCAGTCGCTGGGGCGAAACTTGCGGCCATCTTTAGTGATTCCCTCGATAATGATGGATTTTTTAGGTTCTTGTTCAGAAGTCATTTCGATTTCGTGTAACTACTTCAGTAAAATTAATAAGGTCGTCGCTTTCCAATACTTAAAGCGGTGATTTTATATAAAGTACCCGTTTAGTATCGGCTGGAGTGGTTGCACGATCGGTTCCGTATCTTCTGTCCGTTTGTGATTTCACTACGCTGTTTTTTCCTTGCAAGCGTTTTAAACTTGTTTTCCTTAGGATGCTCCACTCTTCTTTGACAACTGTGAGGAAAACAATTTCACGGGAGTGTTTAACGTTAATTTTACATCATCTCAAAAAAAAACGTTATGGTTTATCACAATAATATTCAAAGGAATTCCTGCCGGGAAATGACGACAGTCGGGATTTAGACTCGGTCCAAGTATTCAACAAAAAATCGACGCTAAGCCTCTGGATTTGATATCATATTAGGTTCTTCCAATTTTATTGATGGGGTCTTTGTAGTCCGTGGAACTGAGTGGTGGTGAAATATTAATCCAATTCCTCAAGGATGAAGGAGTTGAGTATGTGTTTGGGTACCCTGGAGGGGCTGTCTTACACATTTATGATGCAATCTATGGCCAGGAAGATGTAAAACACATCCTAGTGCGCCACGAACAGGCTGCAACCCATGCGGCGGACGGCTACGCGCGCGCTACCGGTAAACCCGGCGTGGTGTTGGTTACGTCTGGCCCGGGTGCTACCAATGCCGTCACCGGTATCGCGACTGCCCATATGGACTCTATCCCCATGGTGATCATCACCGGTCAGGTCCATGCCTCGTCTATCGGCAGCGACGCCTTCCAAGAGGTTGATTCTATTGGGATTACGCGCCCTTGCGTGAAGCACAACTTCCTTGTGAAAGACATCAACAAGCTGGCTGAAACGCTCAAAAAGGCCTTTTATATCGCCACGACTGGCCGCCCGGGGCCCGTGGTCGTGGATATCCCCAAGGACATCACCGACCCCAAGGTGAAAGTGCCATACGAATATCCCAAGAGTGTATCCCTGCGTTCCTACAACCCGGTGGTTAAGGGTCACCCTATGCAGGTCAAACGAGCCGTTGATCTGATAACCACAGCCAAGCGCCCCATGATCTATTCCGGGGGCGGGGTGGTGTTGAGCGGTGCCCACAAAGAGTTGACTGAATTCACCCGCATGCTGGGTTTTCCGATCACCAATACCCTGATGGGGCTGGGGGCATATCCGGGGCAAGACAAGCAGTTTCTCGGCATGCTGGGCATGCACGGAACCTATGAAGCCAATATGGCCATGCACGAATGTGATGTGTTAATTGCAGTTGGTGCGCGGTTCGACGATCGTGTTACAGGCAAGATCGAACAGTTTTGCCCGACAGCCAAGATTATTCACATCGATATTGATCCTTCGTCCATCGCCAAAACGGTGAAGGTGGATATCCCTATCGTGGGTGATGTGAAAAATGTGTTACAGGACTTGCTCACTCTCCTTAAAGAGACCAAAGAGCGCCCTGATGCGACTGCTTTGCACAAATGGTGGGAGCAGATCGAGCGTTGGCGTGGTGCAGATTGTCTGGCCTATGACAGACGCAGCACCTTGATCAAGCCCCAGTACGTTATCGAGAAACTATACGAAGCCACTCATGGCGAGGCCTATGTTACATCCGATGTAGGACAACATCAGATGTGGGCAGCACAGTTCTACAAATTTGAAACACCGAATCACTGGATCAATTCCGGTGGGCTGGGCACCATGGGATTTGGTCTTCCAGCCGCCATGGGTGTGAAGTTGGGATTTCCTGATGCGACGGTTGCCTGTGTGACCGGCGAGGCCAGTATTCAAATGTGTATACAAGAGCTATCAACGTGCATGCAGTATCGTCTGCCTATCAAGATAGTGAATCTGAATAACCGCTATTTGGGCATGGTTCGGCAGTGGCAGGAATTTTTCTATGAAGGACGCTATTCCATGTCCTACATGGATGCCTTGCCGGATTTCGTCAAACTGGCCGAAGCGTACGGGCATGTGGGAATTCGTTGTGAAAGTCCTTCCGATGTGGAGCCCGCTTTGAAAGAGGCCTTGGCGCAAAAAGATCGTTTGGTATTCCTGGATTTCATTACGGATCAAACCGAAAATGTGTATCCCATGATAGAGGCAGGTAAGGGGCATCATGAGATGCACTTGTCACCTGAAAGGGAGCTAGCCTGATGCGTCACATCATTTCTTTGTTGTTGGAAAATGAATCAGGTGCCTTGTCCCGTGTTGCTGGGCTTTTCAGTGCACGTGGTTACAATATTGAGGCTCTAACGGTAGCGCCCACAGAAGATGAGTCCTTATCACGTATGACGATCGTCACCAATGGCTCTTCTGAAATTCTGGAACAGATCATCAAGCAGCTCAACAAGCTGGTAGACGTGGTCAAACTCATGGAGTTGACCGAAGGTGCTCATATCGAACGTGAGTTGGCGCTGATCAAATTGGACGCCAGTGGTAAGAATCGCGAAGAATTCAAACGCCTTGCAGATATTTTTCGTGCAGGGATTGTGGATGTAACTACCAGCAGTTACGTTGTGGAATTGACAGGTACAGTGGAAAAAATTGATGCCTTTCTAGATGCCATTGATAAGAAATTTATTATTGAAGTGGCACGTTCCGGCGTAACAGGAATGGCTCGAGGCGAACGCGCTCTGCGATTGTAATTATCGTCTTTAAAACGGATTTGTGGTGACTAGCTTGGCTGGTCACATAAGGTTTTTTGCTTTTTAGTTTGAGGAAACAGTAATGTTAAATATTTATTATGACAAAGATGCCGACTTGTCTATCATCAAGCGCAAGAAGGTTTCTATCCTGGGATATGGTTCACAAGGCCATGCGCACGCCAATAATCTTAAAGATTCAGGTGTAGACGTTACCATCGGTCTACGTGCCGGTTCTGCTTCCGCGCAAAAGGCCGAAGCGGCAGGTTTGAAAGTGCGTAACGTTGCGGATGCAGTCAAAGACGCAGACCTGGTTATGGTTCTAACGCCTGATGAGTTCCAATCACAACTCTACAAGGGTGAGATCGAACCCAATATCAAAAAAGGTGCAACACTGGCTTTCGCCCATGGTTTTGCCATTCACTACAATCAGATCGTACCGCGAGCTGATCTGGACGTAATCATGATCGCGCCCAAGGCTCCAGGCCATACCGTGCGGAATGAATTCAAAAACGGCGGTGGTATTCCCGACCTGATAGCCATCCATCAAGATGTCTCTGGACGCGCCAAAGAGACTGCGCTCTCCTATGCTTCAGCAATCGGTGGTGGACGTACCGGTATCATTGAAACCACTTTTAAAGACGAAACTGAAACGGATCTTTTCGGTGAGCAAGCGGTTCTTTGTGGCGGTGCCGTTGAGTTGGTTAAGGCCGGTTTTGAAACATTGACTGAAGCCGGTTACGCCCCAGAAATGGCCTACTTTGAGTGCTTGCACGAATTGAAGCTGATCGTAGACCTGATGTATGAAGGCGGTATCGCCAATATGAACTACTCCATCTCCAATAACGCCGAGTATGGAGAGTATGTAACAGGTCCCAAGGTGATCAACGACGAGAGTCGTGCGGCCATGCGTCAGGCGCTGAAAGACATCCAAACCGGTAAATACGCCAAGATGTTCGTACAGGAAGGTCAAACCAATTATCCTGAAATGACAGCCATGCGTAGACTGAATGCAGCGCATCCGATCGAGCAAGTGGGTGCTAAGCTGCGCTCCATGATGCCTTGGATTTTGGCGAATCAACTCGTTGATAAAGCGAAAAACTAGAGTCGTTGAAGCCGCCTTACGGTAAATAACAAAGGTGCCTCATGTGAAAACATCGGGCACCTTTTTTTGTATAGAGACATGCTATCACGTAGTTATCCACTAATTGCCAGAGAAGGATGGGGAATACTGGGGCTGTTGTTTGCCATCGCAGCCATTGCCCTGTTTATCGGCTATCGGGAATTGGCGATAGGTGTTGTGCCTATCATTGCGGTGGTAGGATTTCTCTATCGCGATATCAAGCGAAAAACACCGCCACGTCCAATGGGTGTGGTGAGTCCGGTGGATGGCACAGTTACCAGGATAGAAAAGGACGTGCTCGATCCCATTCGGGCATTGCCCAGTACCCACGTCAAAATCCGTCTGCATGCACTGGGTGGCTATGCGATACATTGTCCCCTGGAAGGGAAGATCGCCAAGATGGACTCGGTGGCGATTGAGCGTCCTGGTATAATCAATGCCTTTCTGGTGAGCACCGACGAAGGCGATGATATTGTGGTGGCTTTGGTGGGAGGTGCCCGATCGGTACCCCGGCTCTATTTACAACCTGGCCACCGCATTGCCCACGGGCAGCGGGTTGGATTTTATTTTATGGGTATGGAGGCCGATGTCTATGTACTCGGCTCTAGTCGTGTTGAAATCAAAACGGGAGCCAGGGTTTCAGCCGGTGAAACCATTCTCACTACCGTTACTCATAAGGAAACTGTTACAGGAGTTTCCGGTCAACTAATATAGTAGTATTGAAGAATTCGAAGGAAAAAGCGCGAAATGGACCAACCAGAAAAACGTCAACGCCGTAGAGGCATCTATTTATTACCCAACCTATTTACTACGGGATGCCTGTTTTTTGGTTTTTATGCCATCGTGTCTGCAATAAAAGGTCATTACGATCAAGCAGCTATCGCTGTATTCATTGCCATGATCATGGACGGCCTCGATGGTCGCGTCGCCCGTCTCACCAACACCTCTACCGAATTTGGTGTGCAATACGACTCCTTGGCCGATATGGTCTCCTTCGGCGTAGCACCTGCCTTGGTCATTTATCTGTGGACCCTGCAGGGCTTGGGTAAATTGGGCTGGTTGGGGGCCTTTCTGTGTACTGCCGGAGCAGCCTTGCGTCTGGCTCGCTTCAACACCCAGGTCAATGTGGTTGATAAGCGATTTTTTCAGGGTTTACCCAGTCCGGCCGCGGCGGCCCTGGTTGCAGGCACGGTTTGGGTAGGGGAAACCTACCAACTCAATAGCCCGGGCGTCAGTTATTTTGCCCTGGTCATCACCATTGCAGCGGGCCTGTTGATGGTCAGTAACTTTCGTTACTATAGTTTCAAAGATGTTGATCTCAAGGGAAAAGTGCCCTTTCTGGCGACCCTGTTGATTGTCTTGCTGTTTGTTTTCATCTCACTCGATCCGCCGCAAGTGTTGTTCTTTATTATGCTGGTCTATGCTTCATCCGGCCCGGTGGTGACGTTCGTAATGCTCAATCGCCACAAGGCGCAAAGAAGGAAGCAGGAGCAGGAATCGGAAAAAGAGCATCATGTCTAGGGCCGATGGCGCCGTTAAGGGCTTGGCAAACTCCGGTTCTGGGGTTAAACTGAACAATATTCGTATTTCTTAATACACGGCGAACGATGAAAGTTTTAAATAAACAATCACTTATTCAAGGCGCTCCCACCACGGCGTGCGGCCTCCGTTTGCCTCTGCCCCTCCTGCTATCACTACGACTGCTGCCCTAGCGGGCAAATTATACATCCTCGACCCGGTGTGCGGCTGGGTGAAAAGAACCGCAAAATCCAATATCCTAGTAACTAGATTCAGAATACAGGTGCGCTATGAGCGACAAATTGATTATTTTTGATACGACGCTTCGTGATGGCGAGCAAAGCCCAGGGGCGTCCATGACCAAGGACGAGAAGGTCCGAATTGCCAAGCAGTTAGAGAAGATGCGGGTGGACGTGATCGAGGCCGGCTTCCCCATCGCCAGTCCCGGAGATTTTGAGGCTGTACAGGCCGTGGCTGCCGCTGTCCAAGATAGTGTGGTGTGCGGACTGGCACGAGCCCTTCCCAAAGATATTGAAACCGCAGGTGCGGCCATCAAGGCCGCGAAGCAGGGCCGTATCCACACCTTTATTGCCACCTCGCCCTTACACATGCGAGAAAAACTTCGTATGTCACCGGAGCAAGTCCTGGAGCAGGCGGTGGCGGCCGTCAAATTGGCTCGTCAGTTCACCGATAACGTGGAGTTCTCACCGGAAGACGCAGGTCGCAGTGATCCCGATTTTTTGTGTCGCGTCATTGAAGCGGTGATTGCTGCGGGGGCTGGTACCGTCAACATCCCAGACACCGTGGGTTATAATGTTCCCGCCCAATTTGGGGACTTGATTCGCGATCTGATTGAGCGCGTACCCAACTCAGACCAGGCGGTTTTTTCGGTCCATTGTCATAATGACTTGGGCCTTGCCGTTGCCAATTCCCTTTCTGCCGTACTGAACGGTGCGCGACAGGTGGAGTGCACCATCAATGGTTTGGGCGAACGGGCAGGGAACGCCTCTTTGGAAGAGATCGTGATGGCCGTTCGCACACGCAAAGACGTGTTTCCTTGTGAAACCAATATCGATACCACGCAAATCGTACCCGCATCGCGTTTGGTATCGGGTATAACCGGTTTTGCGGTGCAACCGAATAAAGCCATTGTGGGGGCCAACGCCTTTGCCCATGAATCGGGAATCCATCAAGACGGGGTTATCAAGAATCCCGAAACCTATGAAATCATGCGCGCCGAAGACGTGGGTTGGAGTGCCAATCGTATGGTTCTGGGTAAACACTCGGGAAGAAACGCATTCAAGACACGCATGAAGGAATTGGGTAAATCGTTCGACAATGATCATGAACTCAATGTGGCCTTCGAGGCATTTAAGGTGTTGGCCGATAAGAAACACGAAATCTATGATGAGGATTTGCAGGCCCTAGTCACGGCCACGGATCAAGAGGCGGAAAACGAAACCGTCAAACTCACTTCCATCAGTGTGTGCGCGGCCATGAATAAGATGCCCGAGGCCTCCGTGGAATTACTTGTCAACGGTGAAATCGTCCACTCTGTGAGTGTGGGTGATGGTGTAGTGGATGCAGCCTTCAAAGCCATCGAAGCGGTTGTAAAAAGCGAAAGCCAGTTGCAACTCTATTCAGTGAACGCCATCACCAGCGGAACCGATGCCCAGGGTGAAGTGACTGTGAGGCTGGAACGCGGTGGGCGCATCGTCAATGGGCATGGTTCGGATACCGATATCGTCATTGCTTCGACCAAGGCCTATATCAACGCGCTGAACAAGATTATGGATGATAGCAGTAGGCCACACCCGCAGAGAGGTGATGTATAAAATGCTAGACCACCGTCGCAGTCTATTGCTTAAAACGATGGGGATTGCCCAGTGGCAAAGACGAGACGGTGGTTCAATCACGGAATCCGTCCCCGAGGAAATCATTCCCACCGAGATTATTCCACTGGAAGTGATTCCGGTAGAAGCTATTTCTGAGCCACCACAGCCAGTGAAAGTGGAGGTGCCTGTTCAACGGGAAGCGCCCCGGCCACACGTTGAAGACAGTTGGCAGTGCATTGATTACGAAGTGAAGCAGTGCACCGCTTGTGATTTGCATCAAACTCGCACCAACACCGTGCTGGGTGTGGGCAATCGACAGGCAGACTGGATGATCGTTGGCGAGGCACCGGGGCGAGACGAGGACCAGCAAGGGGAACCCTTTGTCGGCGCGGCAGGGCTATTGTTGAATCAGATGCTTCGGGCGATTGGGCTGAAGAGGGAGCAGGTCTATATCGCCAATGTGTTGAAGTGTCGACCTCCCAATAATCGCGACCCTCGTCCTGAAGAAGTGACTCAATGCCTGGGTTTTCTGCAACGGCAACTGGATCAGGTGCAGCCCAAAATGATCCTCTCTGTGGGTCGTCATTCCGCACAAAATCTGCTGAAAACTGAGGAATCGGTGGGGCGTCTGCGAGGTGCTGTGCATCAGTTTGGAGATAAAAAAATACCCTTAATTGTGACCTATCACCCCTCCTATCTGTTGCGAAAACCACTGGAGAAACGTAAGGCCTGGGCCGATCTACAGTTAGCAAGAGAAATAATGAATAAGGCCCGAGTGTGAGTGCAGTCTTAAAACCCGAGGTACGGTTCAGACCTATCACCGAAGCGGATTTGGATCGTTTGTTAGAGATAGAACAGCAGGCCCATGTCTCACCCTGGACACGGGGAATTTTTAGAGACTGTATTCGCGTCAATTACATCTGTACGGTGATGGAACTGGGTGTGGGGATAGCAGGTTATTCCATTTTTAATATTGCAGTGGACGAAGCCCACCTCTTTAATATTTGCATTAATCCCCAGTTTCAACGACAAGGATTTGGCCGCATTCTATTGGAGCATATCCTGGATCAATGCAGGGAGCGCCAGGCCAAATCCGTTTTTCTCGAAGTGCGCCCCAGCAATGTGGGTGCGATTGCCCTTTATGAAAGTGCCGGTTTTGTAGAGGTAGGAATACGCACTGGATATTATCCTGCGAACGAAGGGCGTAGAGAAGATGCGCTCATTTTTGCGCGGGATGTTTAGCCTTTTTTAAACGATCGTTTTTCTTCAACTTCCTTTGAACACATAGTATCTTGCGATGTTACATCATAGTGATTCGCTGCGTTATTCAAAACTGGATTTATTCTAGAAATAATCAACAAAGTAACAATGCACATCTTTAAGAAATAGATCAAATATCACCGAATTTCTCATGGGTTTTGTGACTGTATGCACTATATATAATCAATGACGGCTTCATGCTGCCTAGTGTAAGCCGATAACCTCAACTGGAAAAGAACAAACAACAGTCCAGCTAGAGGTTTTCCCATGAATACTTTGAGCCTTCCCCTTCTAACTAGAAAAAGTTTAATTATTGGTCTTACGCTGGTACTGGCAGCGTGTTCAGGTGATCCTCCTTTCGAAGAGCCGCCGAAAGAGACACTGCCAAAACCGGCTGTAGACAATGCCTGGACGACTCATTCCTATAATGGTGAGTACAAAAAAGTGATCTATGGTGGGGGTAAGTTTCTTGCCGTGGGCGAGCACGGTCATTTTGCCTATTCGACGAACGCTACAACTTGGACGAAGTCCAGAGTGGGTGGTGAGACCTTTGTTAGTGTTCTGCATGATGGAGCGAAATTTGTTGCCCTTTTAGGTGGGCATTCCACCGCGTTTTCTGCAGACGGTATTAACTGGACACAACACCCCTATTCTCTAAAGACCGGAATAGGAAATTCAACCTGTACTGCAAATCCAGGCATGACTGATATAGTTTACACGGGTACGAAATACATCACGGTAGGAATTGGTTTAAGTTGCTCCAGTACGGATGGTATCACCTGGGCAAACAGTTTTGACGACTTGGCTGGAGTGGGCTCGCTGGTTCGAGCGGCTTACAAAAGTACCTTAGGCACGGCAGTACTGACTGGTGCTACGAGTCCCTTGTTTTATCATCAACCCGCTGGCAGTAGCAACTGGACTGGCTGGGGAAGCTCAGCAAACAATATCTTTGCGATAGCGACAGGTGTGTCCGGCGGTAATGATGTGTTTGTTTTTGCCGGCGATACCTCAGGAGATGCCAATAATATCGTTGTTTCCACGGGTCCATCAGCGGGCACGGCCTACACTGGACCATCTGCAAAAATCATCGATCTGGCCTATGGCAATAATCTATGGGTGGCATTATCGGATGCGGGAGAGATCTATACCTCGGCCGATCCTGCTACAGGAGCGGCTGGTTGGAGCCTACCAACTGCGGTCTCTAACATGGCAACTTCTGTCGCCATGACCACAGGTAGCTACGTGGTCGTAGGGAAGGGTCAAACTATCATGTCTTCCACGAATGCCACGAGTTGGACTCAACGCAGCAGCCCTGCAGGTATGAATGTGAAGACAGCGCACTACGCCAATAACACCTTATTGGCCATTGCTACAAACGCCACCACCAATCCTGAATCGGCTTGCGGTATCTACGAATGGGATATCACCAATAATGTATGGCTGGCCCAAAAGGTAGATCTTTCTGGACTTACAACATGTGCCGGTTCTCTGGGATTTGATAGCACCAATAACAAATGGTATCGCACAGACGAAACCGGTTTCCGTTTTTCCACCGATGCAACAGCCAATACCTGGGACGCTACACCAACTTATACAAAATCGACCATTCAACCCACTGCCGTTCGTAACCTGGGTGGCAATATCTTTTTGGTAGGCGGTACGATGTTGGGTAACACCACGGATGCCGTCTCGGCTGTTACCCTGATAGAGACCGGTGCTACGGATGTGTTGCGAGATATCGCTTATAACGGAACGAATCTTTATGTTGCCGTGGGCGATAACGGTACCGCGATCAAGTCTTCTGATGGAATTTCCTGGACGGCCGCTGTTACACCGCCGGGGACAGCCCAATTGAAAAAGCTAGCCTACGGTGCGGGTGTTTTTGTGGCAGTGGGTGATGCGAATACGATTTACTATTCTGCCGATGGCGATACCTGGACGGCAGGGACACCGGTGGCATATGGGACCGCATATAATATGAATACCGTGATCCATGACGGGACTCAGTTCCTGGCGGCGGGCGACTCAAGGGCAATGCAATCGTCTGTTGATGGAGCAACTTGGGCGTTAGTCGCGATCAATAATACCACTTCAACGAGTCACATCCGAGGTTTGGCGTGGAATGGTACCACTTTGGTCGCTGTAGGTGATGCCGGTGCTCGGTACACCACAACTGCTCCCAGTTACTTAACAAATTGGGCAGATCAAACGGGTGCTGGTGCCTATAGCTACGGTGACATAACGTGGTCCTCCGCCCAAGGCCGCTTTATGGCGGTGAGTGCCATTAGTGACATTGCAAGTGTCTCGACTGACGGGGCTACATGGTCTGAATTGAGCACAGGCACTGGCGGCCAAACCGTAACGGCCAGTACCACCAATGTGCTCGCCAATAAAACTTCAGACTCGGTGAAAATAATAAGCTCAGCCAATGCGCTAAGCACCACCCTGTGGCATGAAGCAGCAGGCACTGCTCACCCTGATTATGTCAATAATCAATTTGTTGCGGTGAATACCAGTAGCGTCTTCCACTCCACGAATGGTGGAAGCTGGGTGCTGCGTCCAGTTGCCTCTGCGATGGATCCAGGTCAGTCACAAGAGTTAACTTCTCCTGTCGCCTTTGGAAATGGAATTTACATGATTGGAATGACTTCATATGGCGGTTTAGTTTCACCTATTGTGTCGACTGATTTATCTAGCTGGACAAAAGTGAATGTGTCTGAGGGCGTGAGTAGCTCGTCAGTTCTGTTCGCCAATGGAAGTTTTACCGGCTTCAATGGCTTATCGACGCTGAGCTCTACGGATACCGTTTCCTGGACGGCTGGGAATAGCTGGGGCGCTGCCTATGATTTTTCAGACTATCTTCCATTTTCTGTCGATCCTTCAGGAAACGTTATGTACAACTTTCCCGTACTTCTCTCAGCCCACATGTTCCACGATGGTACTAACTATGTAGGTGATATGTGGGGTAGTGGTCTCATCGCGAAAGGTACAAGCACGGGCTCGCTTGAAGTGGTGGCTACAAATCTACCTGGTGGGTCTACCCTGGTTAATATAGGAAGCAAGTACTTTGCATATAACGGCGCTGTGGGTTCAGTGGCGACGAGAGCGCCTTACTAGGATTTAGCTAAAAATAGAGATTTGGGGGTGAGCTGTGCTCACCCCTTTTTTTTGATGGACTGGATGAGGCCTTCAAAAAATGTCGAGGGTTGCTTAAGGTATAGAAAATTTCTCATTTAAATCAGCCTGTTGAGACCTAGTCTGTAGCCGGTGACGGGCCATTTTTAACCAAAATCTTTAATTATTGACCAATGCTCACTTTAGGGAAGAAGGCTGAGCAGTTACAATAGCCCCGCGCCATGGGGCGTGAAGAAAAAGGAAATATCTCAATGGCAAACAGCCCTTTGGCTGCTCAGACGAAACGCCGCCGCACTTTCGCGATCATCTCGCATCCGGACGCGGGTAAGACCACCATCACCGAAAAGCTTCTGCTCTACGGGGGTGCCATTCAGCTCGCGGGCACTGTCAAAGGCCGTAAGGCAGCCAGGCACGCCACCTCGGATTGGATGGCCATGGAGCAGCAGCGCGGGATTTCCGTTACCTCCTCGGTGATGCAGTTTCCCTATGGGGACACCATCATCAATCTATTGGATACGCCGGGGCATGAGGACTTTTCCGAAGACACCTATCGCACCCTGACAGCAGTGGACTCGGCCCTTATGGTCATCGATACGGCCAAGGGCGTGGAGGACCGCACCATCAAGCTCATGGACGTGTGCCGTTTGCGTGATACGCCCATCATCAGCTTTATTAACAAGTTGGACCGGGAAGGGCGTGACCCCATTGAATTGTTGGACGAAATTGAACAGGTATTAAAGATTCAATGTGCACCCATGACCTGGCCTATCGGTATGGGTAAGTCTTTTAAGGGTGTGTTCCATCTTTATAACAACCGAATTCATTTGTTCAGTGCCACGCATGGTGGAAAGATTCAGGAAGGGGAAGTGATTGAAGGACTGGATAACCCCCGCCTGGACGAATTGTTTGGCACCATGATCCAGGATTTTCGTGAAGAAATAGAATTGGTACGCGGCGCCAGTCATGAATATGATCACGAGGCCTTTTTGCAAGGCAAACTGTCACCTGTGTACTTCGGGTCGGCGATCAATAATTTCGGTGTGAAAGAATTGTTAGACGCCATCAGTGAATATGCTCCGCCACCCCAAAAAAGACCCACAGAAACGCGTCTTGTTGAACCGGAGGAAGAAGCCTTCTCGGGATTCGTCTTCAAGATTCAAGCGAATATGGACCCCAAGCACCGCGATCGAGTCGCCTTTTTAAGGGTGTGTTCGGGTAAATACGAGCAAGGAAAAAAGGTGCATCAAGTTCGGCTCGGCAAAGACGTGCTTATCTCTAATGCTATCACCTTCATGGCGCAAGAACGTGAACATGTGGAAGAGGCCTTTCCTGGAGACATTATCGGCCTGCACAATCACGGCACGATTCAGATCGGTGATACCTTTACCATGGGAGAGAAACTCAAATTCACAGGGATTCCACACTTTGCACCTGAGTTGTTTAAGCGTGCGCGTTTGAGGGATCCGCTCAAGAGCAAACAGTTGATTAAAGGACTAGAGCAGCTCAGTGAAGAAGGGGCCACTCAGTTGTTTAAGCCTTTGGCAAATAATGATTTGATCCTGGGCGCGGTGGGTGTACTACAATTTGATGTGGTTGCTGAACGCCTGAAAACAGAGTACAAGGTGGACTGCATCTTTGAACCTGTCAATGTGGCCACTGCGCGGTGGGTAGAGTGCAAAGATGCCAAAAAGCTGGAAGAGTTTAGGAAAAAGGCCCACGATAATCTTGCCATTGATGGCGCCGGTGACCTGACCTATATCGCACCGACTCGAGTAAATCTGGAGCTTACACAGGAGCGTTGGCCGGATATAAGATTCAGGGCGACGAGGGAACACTGATAAGTGATGGCTGGCATGAAATGCGTTCGATATTGCTGTCTACCGCTCATGTTTTTTGTTTTGGCGGGTTGCGCCGATGGCCCAATCAGTCGAGACTTTACCTATGTTTCGCACCCTATCCTATTAGAAGGCCCGGAGGTGAGCGGTGATCCAATCTCCGGGGCGGCTGATATCAGTATGTATTCTGCTCCGCGTTTTAACGGGGGCAATCTGCAGGTTGCTCAGACTTATACTTTGCTTAGCAAATACCAAAGCATAGATAGAGAACCCGCGTTGTATTCTTTGGCGGGTACCCTTGGAGTGGCCGAGAATGTGGATATCAAACTCCGCTTTACAAATGAAGGTAGCGGCCTCACTTCGAATGCATCTGGTTCACTGAACCTGGGTATGAAACTACAACTTTGGGGTAAGCCTGAGTCGGCGCAGGCGGTGGGAAACAAATGGGCGATTGGATTTAGTCATTTTAATCCAGTCCCTTCTACCCATAACGAGACCCTGACTAAAAACAAAGACTCCACCGTATCTGCAGATCTCAGTACCAAGACAGGCGTCATGCATCTCTATACGGTTTTTGGGTCACGTCTGGACACAAATACTTTAATCTACACAAACCTCTTCTATATCGATTCGATTTATCGCACCGACCTGGTCACAGACGTGGAATCCACCCGCATCGATATCTCCTCTACCCAAAAAGGGATGTTAATGGGTGTGCGCTATACCTTTACAGAGAAACATCAGTATATTGCCCTCGAAGCAGGGGCTACGCGTACACGTTTGAAACACCACGGGCTGGGAGAAGACCAGTTCATTATGGGTTTGAAAGTGGGGAAAGCCTGGTACTAGTCGTGCTCCTAAACTGACCCCAGTATCAGTAATAATTTCATTTACTTATCATTTGTTCTCTCCAGTTGGCGTGAGTCGGGATTGAAAAGACTTAGATAAGGTCTAGACAATTCTCTGCGAGTTTAGTACTGTTTAGACAATTCAGCCCGCAAAGGGCATATAACAAAAATTATTAAGCAGGGAATATTCACATGTTGCTTCGTTTTATCACTTCTGTCTTGTTGGCTGGTGTTCTTGTTGCCTGCGGTCAGGGTGTTGAAGATTCAAAGGATAAAATTAATCACCCGCCGACAGTTCTGGGCGTGAAAATCAAAACGCCTTCCGATGCACCTGCTATCCTGGGTGATGTCTTGAAGGCGGAATATCAATATCGTGATCTGGACGGCGACGCCGAAGGTAATAGCCGTTACCAATGGTTGCGTGACGATATTCCTATTCCTGATGCCCGTTCGATAGACTATGAAATTACCGAGCAAGATATAAATCAAAAGATTTCGTTTCGTGTAACACCGTTTGCAGTGAGCGGCGAATCACAGGGTGCGGCGGCGGAGTCCCTGCATTTGCTTGTGGGGAATGACAGCCCCAGTGCCAAATCTATACAAATATTTCTGAATGACATGCCTGTGGACAGTGTCAAAGTGGGCCAAGTCCTAACAGCTAGCTATGAGTATGCAGACCTGGAAGGGGATGCAGAGGATGCGTCTGCTGTAACTTATCAGTGGTATAGAAACGACGAAGCGATTCCCAATGCCACAGACAAAAACTATCAGGTTGTGCTTGTCGATTTGGGTAAAAATCTCAGCGTGAGTGTCAAGCCTATAGCCGCAGAAGGAACTGAAGAAGGTAAGATTTCGATGGGCCTTACGCAGCTCACGGTTATCAATTCAGCGCCGGTGGCAAAAAATTTACAGCTCACCAGCAGTACTGGAAACAAACAGACGGTGGTTGTGGGTACGATTCTTAGCGCCAACTTTCAATTCTATGATGTGGACGGTGATTCACAGGCCGGTGCTTTGGTGCAGTGGTATCGAGGCGATGAAGCCATACCGGGTGATGAGGCGCGGCAGGCGAATTATAAAGTTGTTACGCAAGATAGTGGGAAACATTTGAGTTTTTCTATCATTCCGCTAGCACAAATGGGCGAAGAGATCGGGGTTGCCGTACAGTCAGAGTCCGTCCTGGTGAACAATAGCCCACCTAGTGTGGTGTTTAATTCTATTGCTTTAAGCAGCAGTGGAGGGGATCTTGCCAAGGTTCACGTGGGAGATGCTCTAACTGTAAGTTTTGAGTTTAGTGACCCCGATGCAGACGAAGAAGGCAGCCACCAATATCAGTGGTATAAAGGTGTTGCTGCAATAGCAGATGCTACGAGCAGTAGTTATCTAGTCAAGACCGAAGACAATACCCAGTCCCTCAGTGTGAAGATCACACCAAAACAGGCAGACGGCGTCAGTGGTGCGGTTCAACAAAGTGCTAGCGTGGCCATAGTCAATCGTGCCCCTAGCCTGGAAGCATTGCCGAGCTTAGTGAATTCCACTTCATCTGATTTGGCCGCAACTTACGTGGGGCATACACTCACCGCCAGCTATCAAGGCTCCTTTGTCGATCCAGATGGCGATACAGAAGGGGAGAGTGTAACGGTCTGGTTGCGCGATGGTTTAGAGATCAACAATGCCACAGGTACCAGCTACACCTTGAAAAAGGCAGATAGTGGTAAGGCCATCGCATTCTATGTGAAACAGCTCAAAGATACTCATGAGGGTGTCGCCACAGTGGGCTACGCCTCCGCTGAAGTACTCGTTAAAAATAGCGCACCTACCGTTTCCGATATTTCTATTCTGGGCACAGCCGCAGTGAGTAACACGCTTACAGCAACGGTGACCATCGACGATGTGGATGGGGATACCGCCGGCGCTCACCTGTATCAATGGAAACGCGACGGAGCAAACGTGGGAACGCAGACCACAGTCAATACCTATGTATTGGGTCTGGGTGACGCGGGTAAGAATATTTCGGTGGAAGTGGAGCCGGTGGATAGCAGAGGGAACCGCGGGGTGGGGGTGGTTTCCACTGCGAAAGCGGTTTCTAACTTGAGCTTGGATTTTAATTTAGCCATCACTACAGGGCACCTGAAACAGCTCAATCTGAATTGGAATTCAATCTCTGGTTCAAACTATTACAATGTTTTGATAAACCCAGATGGTGCTTCTGGATTTGAAAAGCTCGCTGAGAATGTTACTGATACGAATTATCTGTGGGAGGTCTCTGTACATCTCACGGATTGGGCCAACGCTTCCATTGCAGTCGAGGCCTGTGATGGAAGCGGGTGTTATGTATCACCTGCAAGTACGATTGCAGAGTTTATGGTGGAGAGTATTGGGTATGTTAAGGCGTCACTACCACAAATTTACGCCAACTTTTCGATCGTTTCTCTATCCGCCGATGGGAAGACAATGGCAGTAGGTGCTCCTAAAGACTCAATAGGTGAGGGAATAACTCATTACGATGGCGTGATTCCAAGTGTAAATTTAGCTTACTCTGGGGGCGTTTATATTTACAATAAAAAGCCAAATGGGGAGTGGTACTACTTTGCTCAGATCAAAGGAACCAACCTCAGCGAGGATGACTATTTTGGCGCTCCTTTAGCTCTGTCTGCAGATGGAAAGTGGCTAGTAGTTGGAGCACCCTTCGAAGATGGGTCTGGCTCTGGCGTGTTGAATTCCCCCAGCGACTGGCCAACAGACGATTTAAAATCCGCTGCAGGGGCAGTATACATTTTCGCACTTGGATCTAATAATAGATGGGAACAAAAAGCATATTTGAAGGCAAGCAATTCTGGTTATGACGACCGTTTTGGGACTAGTGTTTCTATATCGTCAAATGGAGATATGGTTGTTGTTGGAGCGATTGGAGAAGGGAGTGACACGACAGGAGTTGTACATAAAGGTTCACCTTGGCCGGCAGACGATAATGCGGGGTTCTCTGGAGCTGTATATGTATTTGAAAGAGATAACTTGAACAACTGGTCTCAGCAGGCATTTGTTAAAGCGAGTAACAATAAGGCTGGCTCCGATTTCGGTATTAGTGTTTCTCTTTCAGGTGATGGTAACGCATTAGCGGTGGGTAGTGCCAGGGAGGACGGAAGTTTTAGAGGAGTCACCCAGGATTCGTCGAACTGGCCAGCGAATTCGGGTAATCTTGACTCAGGAGCAGTATATCTTTTTAAAAGGTCAGCTCAAGGGCTGTGGCATCAAGAGGCTTATATCAAACCCGAGAATCAAATTTCTACCAAATTTGGGTATGACATAGAACTTTCTCAAGGTGGAAATTTGTTAGTAGTGGGCGCCAATTACGAGAGCGGGTCTTATACTGGTGTATTTAATAAAGGAGACGGTGCTTGGCCCTCTGGAATGGAGGATAATGTGTTGTCTTATAAGTCTGGAGCAGCTTATATTTTCGAAGTAGATTCGCTTGGCGTGTGGTCTCACACTGCGTATGTTAAGCGCAAAAATATGAGCCAGAACGCTTCTTTTGGGGCTTCGATTGCTATTTCATCCGGAAACGATTTGATAGCAATTGGTTCACCAGGTGATCCGTGGGAATTCAGCGGAACAATTAGTACGAATGACATAGACTCTTATCCCAAAACGAGTTCTTCTTATGGTGCCGTCTATCTTTTAAAAAGGGATTTGAGTGGAAAATGGTCTCACTACAAAACAAGTAAAGCGTCAAGTCTTGGTGGAGTATATTTTGGCTCGGTAGTGCATTTTTCTCAAAATGGGAATACTATGGCCGTCGGAGCTCATGGAGAAAGTGGTGCTGGAACTGGAGTCTACAACACTTATCCGGGTCCTACTGATACCTCCGTATCCCAATCAGGCGCCGTCTATCTCTACTAACCCAAACTAATATATTCCCGCTTCGACTCTTCCCGAGTCGGGGCGGAGAACTCTGCCCCAAACAGCCTCTCCAAAACCATCAGTTGCTCTACAGCACTCTGCGCCTTATTGATCTCCGCCTTATACAAACCAAAACCTTCAAGCCTTTCACCATACCATCCCACATGCTTTCTCGCGATTCGCACTCCCATGGTCTCACCATAGAACACATGCATGGCTCTCACGTGTTCCAGCATTACGGATCTGATCTCTTCGACGCCAGGGGCTTGTAGATATTGGCCTGTTTCTAAATAGTTCAGGATCTCTTTAAATAGCCAGGGATTTCCTTGTGCGCCACGTCCTATCATCAAGGCGTCGGCTTTAGTGTATTCCAAAACATGTTGTGCTTTTTCCGGGCTGGTGATGTCGCCGTTGGCAATCACGGGTATGGAAACAGATTGTTTAACTTGCGCGATGGTCTCGTATTCGGCTTCGCCATTGTATTTGCAGGCGCGTGTACGACCATGCACTGTCAACGCAGCGATTCCAATATCTTCCGCAATCTTTGCGATGCTCACGGCATTGCGATTTTCCAAATCCCATCCTGTACGCATTTTTAAAGTTACTGGAACATCCACAGCCCCCACCACGGCTGACAAAATTTCCGTTACCAGTCTTTCATCGCGCATCAAGGCGGAACCAGCCGCCACATTGCACACCTTCTTGGCAGGACAGCCCATATTGATATCAATAATCTGTGCGCCGTTTTCCACATTCAGTTTCGCGGCCTGAGCCATTATGTCGGGATCAGTCCCCAGTATCTGTACTGAGACAGGTTCAAGCTCACCTCGCAAATCTCTGCGCAGGCGTGACTTATTGGTATGCCACAAACGTTGCTCGGATGTGAGCATCTCCGCGACGGCCATGGCGGCACCTAAACGTCTGCATATGCGTCTGAAGGGTTTGTCGGTAATCCCGGCCATGGGAGCAAGGATTAGAGGATTGCTAAGCTTATAGGGACCGATTTGCATGAGTCTATTTAACAGCGACTTCAATGGCGCGAGTGGCTACGTCCACCATCAAGTCAATTTCCTCGTTTGTGATCACATAGGA
>JAOUPJ010000132.1 GCA_029879945.1 Gammaproteobacteria bacterium | reverse complement strand
TTGTGAACTTCATAGAAGTTTCCCGCCTCGGTCTGGCTCAAGTGCTTCATTTTCGCGGCAACTATCTTTAGACCGGCTTTCTCGAAACGCGCGTAGATCTCGCCAATTACATTCTTTGCAACGGCATCTGGTTTGATAATAGAGATAGTTCTCTCAATGGCCATCCAGTTTCTCCAGGTATATGTATTTAAGGGAAGGCGAATTTTATAGCCTCGCCGTCACTTGCGCAAACGGCTTCGTAAACAGTTTGGCCTTACTACACAGAATCAAACCCGTTTTGACCCTTTCTGGATTGGATCTAATTGTTTAACCCAATAACCCGGACCTATTTAGGTCTTTCAATCCAGTCCGATACTAGTCAGTATCAGGTAATTATTAAGTGGCGCACATGAACGCTTGGAAAGCTCAGAACGATCACGCTAGGGTTGCCGCATCGAAAGACGGCGACTTTACACTTGTTCTAATGGCCGGGCTACTTGCCCTTATATTTGCGTCCAATCCAGTCGTCCACGCTGCCGAGGAAGAACTGATCCTCAAACCCATTAGTCAGGGGGAGTTTCACACGCTGGCAGAGGCCCGCCAACAATTGCGGCAACTGCGGAGCCTGGGCCTGCATGGGGAAATTGAAGGCCTAACGAAAAAAGAGCCTGTCGCCACCGTGACTTTGGGGCCCGTAAACGACTTGGAGGCGGCCCAAAAAATAGTCAAAGATTTGAGACTCAACCAGGTTGAGGCCTGGGAGAGTAAACAGGCTGACAATGCCTATGTAGTCCATATCCCCGCGGGCGAGAATATAAATGGGGTGATCTCCCGATTGAGGATCTTGGGATACGAAAACGCGGGCAATGGAGAATCCGAAAGATCCCATCAGGCGTTCAAGGTCATCGCCTGGAAACCCAGCCAGAGTAAAAAGGAAAAAGACAGCCACCTGATTTCCGCAAGCGGTAAGGTGCATGCCAATATCACCGGGACTGTCATTGCAAGCAACTCACGCAAAGGAAATGACGCCAGCCTGCTGTTTCATGTGGATGTCTTTCAAAAAGATCTATCTATAAAGAATTGGACCCTATTGGGTGGGGTACAGATCGATACCGTACAATCTAGCGAAGTACCCGCTCACTATCATCGAGAACTGGATTTTCTGCCCAGCTATGCCTCCTATACGAGCGGCAACCACCGACTGCTGGCAGGCGTAGACACGAGCGCCTGGCATTCCAAGCTCAGTTCAGGAAATGGCAACCGACTGGAAAGACAGGATAATTTCACTTTTCCCTCGCTTGACACACGAGCCGGGATAGGGCGGCCAATCAGTATGTTGCGTTGGCAGTATAAGGGACGTGAGTTTCTGTTTGATACGATATGGAACCCCCTCTTCAATTCGGCGCGCATGGCGGACACAGACACCCTGGCCCATCCCGTAGACAGGGAAAAAGGCCGGATCCGAGGACTCAGGGTAGATCCCGTATTGAGTCGCCTGATTGTGGCGGGCGAAATAGGCGACGACGCCCCTGCTAACGGCGGGCTGGCCTTGCGCGTGAGTCGCCAGAAAAGAGAAAACACCCAGCATATCACCGCCAGCTATGGCCCCCGATCGAACCCCTATTTTGTACTCAACGGACAGCTGCAACAGGCGCTTGCCCAGGGTGTCGACGCGAACACGGCTTTGAGCAATTTTTCGGGCGACGCACTAAAACAAGTCTACCAGCACAGTGGATCACTGGCCTTGTCGGAAGAAAGTGAGCACTGGTATTTCGAGGTGGCGTTTACGGAAAAAGAACCGGTCACCACCAAAGACCTGCGCTATGAAACCAGCTTTGCCACCGAGCTGTTTGTGCAATATGAGCACAAATTTCCCAGCCACAAACTCTTATCCGCTTCTTCGGTAGAATTCAGAAATCTGGAGACTGTTGAGGAAATACTCGACCGTCGTTCCACCGCTCGGTTTGGTCAATTATTCTCCATGCATAGTGAAGACCGTAGGTGGCTCTGGGGCACCCAGGCCCGGGTGGGGCTCGATAAAAAGGAGCTGTACCTGCACCCATTCATGACTTATCAATACAACCGCTTCATGAATCTACGTGCGGAATTGTCCCTCTACTATGGTGAATCTGAGACTGAATTCGGTTACCACCATGAACAGCACCAGCTCTCGATGAGCTGGTTAGCGTACTTTGACTAATTTACACCCATTCTAATTCTCTATAAAATCACGCTTTTCCCTTGCATTAAGCGCCAAATTTCGGTTAAGTATGGCTGTTTGTATATAGGGAGGGCGGATTCGTTTCTGAATCTGTCGCGCTGTTTCCGCTGCGTTTACACAAATCGTTCGAATTAAGGCGAAGTTAATCCGCTTGTAGTGTAATACCGTCGCACCGAATTATGTGGCATTCCCTAATATAACACATTGATTTTTAAGGGTTTGACATAAACAGCAAGCCATTTGGGGGTAAGCATGTTGGCTTTTAACAAGAATCTCAAAACAGCAGTACTGCTAACAGGCATCGCCGTTCTAGGCGGTTGTGGGCTGGCTGATACCGACCCTGTTGTCACCGATGAAGACAAAGACGCGTTTGGCCCCCGCGTAGTCAGCACCAAAGCCTATTATCAAATTGCCGGAAGTGCCGAAGAAATCGAGGCCAGGTTTTCCAGCAATTTTCGCCTACCGCACAACTTTAGCCGGTTCAACCGATTCGAGATCACTTTTAACGAAGCAATTCAGGTCGAGGAAGCACCAACAATCAATAAGCCAGGTGAAGAAGCCCCTGGATCAGTCCTGGTAAAAGGGCTCAACGGCAGTGAACCCACCGCCTTACCGATAGACGGCAAACCCCAGCTGCAACAGAAAAAAGGCAACACGCTTACTATTCCGCTGAACCTAACGTCTGACGTTTTGCCATTAAATACGATCTACTCCTTTAAAATCGCCCGCACGGTAAAAGACCTGGACGGCAACCCCATGCATCAAAGCGGCGTGGAATTTCGCCTAAGCACGCCTGCTGCCAATAAACTAGTCGCTATTGTGCGCAATCTCGCTCAAGGCGAGAACTTCAAAATAGTAAATACTGCGGACACAACAGCCACGGAACTCGTCGTATCAAATGAAAATGGCGCCCGCGACCTTCTCCAACTCATCAGCACCAATTATCGTGAAGGCACCCCTTTTGCGCTAAGTATTACTCAACAGCCCGACAACCAGTATTGCACCATTCCAATGAACAAAACGGGCACCATGGGCTATGTCGAAATGAACGTTCTCGTATACTGCGCCAGTGTCTTACCGGCGATTGCCAACGCCCCGCTTTGGAACGATTACGTTGAACACGTTACAGACGATCAATTGGGAAGTGTGCAACCAGCCGCATGCCTTCAAGTTGGCTACAACACCGCTTGCCGCCATGGTGGCGAACTACGCAAGTTCGTGATCTCCCAAGCAAGCACCAAGGGTTTTACCAATGGATGTACAGACGTTCAAGTGAGCGACAATCTCAGCGCATTCAACTGGATCTGCAAATACGACAGCGCCCAGGATGCACTCACCGCCTATTCAACCGGCCTTGCGCCAGGAAAACGGCTTGCCGACCTGCTGAATGCCTCCCAGCTAAAATGGCATGAAAATGCGGTTACCATTAGAGACACAGGCACCGGCGCTAGCGCACAAAGCGGAAAAAGTGTTTGGTGGGAAAATCCCATTGTGAATGCAAACAGATACTATAAGGACACAGTCGGCATATCTCACTATGTTGCGGCTCACCTCAATACCGCCAGCACAATCTATCTTGCCGAACCTTTGGCTGGCTACAATGGGAATCATGCGTCCGAGGTTACATTTGTTCTCGCGCCAAAAATTGCCTATGTCGTCCCACGCGGCAGAGTGGCACGGGCACTACTTAGAAGTAAAACTATTCAAGGAAAATTGTTTCTCCGCAATCTATGGATAGAAGGTGATTTTGATTTCAGTGACCAAGCATTGGGTGGTGGACACGAGCTAGTCTTCACTCATTATTCGAAAATCAGAAACGTGAGTGTTAAAGGAGCAAGTGGCTTTGGCATTCGTCTGGAGAACAGCTTCCAAAACCATATTTCCCAGGTTGCGCTCACAGGAAACGGTAAATCCGGATTGATTATCAATAACTTCAAGAGCGACACCTACGCAGGCTTTACAAATAGAGTCGACTCAGTGTTGGCAGCGAATAATGGTGTGGATGGCATTAAATACGAAAGCGGCATTGATGATGTCTTTAGTAATATTCGTACTGCTTTTAACAAGCAAAACGGTTTCAATATCGTGGGTGGAACCAATTTACGGATCGATTCGCTCAATACCTACAATAATGCGACGAATGGAATTCTGGTCGGTCAAAGCGTTGCCGGCACCAGTCTCTTAAATGTGCACAGCGCATCGAACGATGGCTCTGGAATCCTGCTAGCAGGGCAAGACTACAGTCTGGACAATGCCATTTCGTTAAGAAATGCACTAAACGGTATTCACGTAGCGTCTACCAGCAGTTCAAGCACTACAGGCAACTCCATTAGCAACACCCGAACCGTTGCCAATGGCAATACAAGCGCAAACTATGGATACCTGATTGACGCGGCCGGCGTGACCATTGGTAATGCAACCAGCATCGAAGACCAAAGCAGTTGTAGTGCGTTAGACAGCAGCTGTGATGCGGTTACTGTTTCTGCCAGTGCCGAACAAGATCTGTTTGCAGGGGAGCTATCATATGATGCGCAAAGTCTTTTAACGGGTCAAAATTATCCTGCAAGCGCGGCCAGTATCAATGCCAACTCGCTTTGGGCTTCCCAGCCTACGGGTGCAATGATGACTGCCACACAGATATGGACAACAAGTGGTGCAGCTGGAAGTTGCCAAGCCACGGGCGCTTGCTCAGTCTACGATTTGACTGCCCCTTAAAATTTTAAAGCCAAGTTAATAATTAATGCGTCGTAATCGGCGCATTAATTTTTTCTAGCCCAGATTGACCACCGTAACGCATTCCCAAGTTAGTCATTTTTCCCAATAGGTGTTGCCGACAGATCAATTGCGCTTGTGGTGGCAGCTCAGCGAAGAACTCGATGCGTGATTTAATTTCCGCCGCGATAGCCACACCATTTTGGTACAACAATTTGTTGCCAGAGGCTATCGCTACCCGCTCACCAGGAGTAATAATTCCATGCAGATTCAGCGGGTCTGCACTTCCAATCACATAATAGGACTCGCTCGGCGCTTCTTTTCTGATTTTTCTGAGTGTGCCCACTGCATCCATGTGAGCAAACTGCTCTCCACTGAAGCCACTAACAAAACGCCCACCGCGAACGAGCCCTTTAGACTCCATACGTCGATAACAGAGAAGCAGTTCACGCCACGGCGGCAGATGTGATTCACGCTCAATAACGCGCTTAAACACTACGCCATAACGTTTCAATAGAACCATTGCAATATGATCAATTTTTTCCTGGGTCCAGAGCGATGTGCTGGAAAGCGGCTTCAAGGGCACCCAACGCCCCGCATCATCCATGGTTGAAACCATCGCCCTGCGATTTCGTCTGCGTAGGGTTTTCTTTGATCGAATCATTACCCGCACGCCGGCAAAAGAATCACTGCTCACCATGCCCTTGCTAGACAAGTCTTCCAGCGCCTCTTCCACCTGCATTTCCAATAGCCCGCACACCTCCACCAGATCCGCGAAAAACAAGGCACCCTTGTCCACTAAATTTTTATAGACCAGCGCAGAGAGTGAACTCAGATCACCCTCAGCCAGGGTATCGTCTTCAACTCGCCACAGACCCATATTTTTTCTTTCGACAAAACAGATTGAAGACTGTTTAAGTATTCCACCTTTAACAGCTGAAGAAACGGTACGACGCTGCCAACCTATGCGCCCGCTCATGGAGAGCCTGTCGAGCATGTCTGGGCTATAATTTTCGATTCTGAGTTTAAGAATTTTTCCTTCCCAGGCAGCTGCCGCGGCTTCATAGCCTTCCAATTGTGAAAGCACAGCCAGCAAACCACTCTCGCCTTGCCTGATAGTGTTCTCATCCAGTCCCTGCCAGTAAAACAGAAAACGCATAAAATCCTGGGCGCTTACGGGTTCAATCTCCCTGCGCAGACTATTCAAGGTGTATCGATGTATACGCGCCAGCAATGTACGATCACACCACTCCTCGACTTGAGTTGCCGGTGTAAAACACCCTCGCATGGCATAGCCTTCCCCTTCCAAATACAACAGGGCCTGAAGGATCTTGTTTTCTTCCACCGCCAGACACTGGGCAAGCTGTTCGGTACGAACAGGTCCTAAACCCGATAGGCGCGAGCGAACAATCTCACGAATAGCCTCATCTTCCGGCCATGTCTTGCGATAACGATCAGGAATTTCCACGGGCGAAGACTGATTCAAGGCAGGATGCACAGACTGCCACTGGCAGAGCCTTTCGGTCGCAATCCATGCCTCAGACCTGTTCTCGTTTCCAAACTCAATACGCAATGCTCGTCCCTGTTCCACCAACGCAGCCATTAGTTCATAACCCTGGCCAGTGTTCGCCAACTCGAGTGGCGTGAAAGATCCGAGTATCATCAGGGCATCATGCAATTCATCCACGGTATTGCATTGTGGCCAGGCCTCTTTGATCACTTTGTCGATTGCGGCCGGATCCAGGCTTCCCAGTTCCGACGCAGACTGAGGGCTCACCCAACGTCTTGCCATGACCGCCCTTGTGCGTCGCTCCTCAGCAGGGGCGTCATCCAGAAAGGCATAGGGTTGTGCCGTGAGAATTTCTCTAGCCAGGATGGAAGGTTCCACCAGGTCTTGAGCAATCACTCGTATCTGCCCCTCTTTCATTTTCAAAAGCAGCTCTTCCAGCGCCTCGATATCCATCGCCTCATGCAGGCAATCTTGTATAGTCTGCTTGACTAAGGGGTGGTCTGGCACCTCCCGATCGCCCGCAATATTTTCCAGACAAGCCAGTTGATCTGGAAAAATAACCGAGACCAGGTCTTCTGCGTCCATACGTTGTAACTGCGGTGGAATGCGTTTACCACCTCGAAAGCGTAATACGGCCAAGGCAATCGAAGCATTCCAACGCCATCTAATCTTAAACATCGGGGCATCCAACAAGGCCTGTACCAGGATGTCTCTCACGGTTTGCCGGTTAAGATAGTGCGAAACCTCGATCAGCGGAAAACTGTGGGTAGCGCCCAAGGATAAGATGATCGCGTCTTCGGTAGCCGCCGCTTGAAGTTCAAAATTGAATTTGCGACAAAATCGTTTACGCAAGGCCAGACCCCAGGCTCGATTCATACGACTGCCGAAGGGAGAGTGTATGACAAGATGCATATCACCCGCTTCATCAAAAAAGCGCTCCATGATCAGCGTAGAGTGAGTGGGAAGGGCATCAAACGAGGCGTATCCCGTGGCGAGATAGTCCACCAGTTGTTCCGAAGCAGAGTAATTCAAACCCAATTCCTGTCGGCACCATTGTTTTGCGCCGGACCAGTCCTGTTGAGAAAAGTGCTGCGTCAGTTTATTTTTCATATCTGAAATGGCCAGCGAGAGCTCATGCGTGCGCCCTGGGGCTTCGCCAATCCAGAATGGAATACTGGGAGGCAGTCCCTTGGCATCTTCGACCCGCATCACTGTGGTTTCCAGTTTCAACACACGGTAGGAACTATTACCCAGTTGAAAAATATCTCCTGCCAAACTTTCGATAGCAAAGTCTTCATTCACCGTTCCGATTTTAAAATTTCCCGGTTCGAGCAGGACATCGTAATCCCCGTTATCCGGTATGGTGCCGCCACTGGTGAGAGAGGCCAGATTGGCACCCTTTCGTGCACGCAGTTTTTTATTCACCCCATCGTGATGGATGTAGTCCCGTAAGCGTCCACGCCGGGTACTATAGCCCTGCGCGAGCATATCCAATATGGACTGGTATTCGTCTCGACCCAGATCTCGGTAAGGATAGGCCCGGGTGACCAGTTCAAATAGTTCCTCTTCCTCACATTCACCACAACTCACTTCAGCAACGATGTGTTGGGCGAGTACATCCAAGGATTTTTCGGGAAAAATCAAGGTATCCAAATCACCTTCGTGTACGGCATGAATCAATGCCGTGCATTCCACCAGATCATCACGTGTGAGCGGAAAGAGTCGGCCCTTGGGGATACCGTTGATGGCATGACCCGAACGCCCCACGCGTTGCAGGAACACGGATATGGCGCGGGGTGAGCTAATTTGACAGACCAGGTCCACCTCACCGATATCGATACCCAATTCCAGCGATGCCGTAGCGACCAGCGCCTTTAACTGACCCGATTTCAGACGAGTCTCCGCATCCAGTCTATGCTCCTTGGAAAGGCTGCCATGATGCGAAGTAATATTCTCCACGCCCAAACGCTCACTAAGATGGTGGGCCAGGCGCTCCGCCCAACGACGGGTATTCACAAAAATCAATGTGGTGCCGTGCGTCTCTATCAGCTCGGTGAGCCTATCGTATATCTCACTCCAGTGTTCACTAGAGGCCAGCGCTTCCAGAGGTGATGCTGGCAACTCCAGGGCGATATCTCGATCACGGACATGCCCTGCGTTAACAATCTCACAGTGGCCGTGCGGACGATTTCCAATTAGGTACTGCGCGATTTTTTCTATTGGTCGTTGTGTGGCAGAAAGCCCGATACGGGACAATGGCTTCTCCGTTAGCGCTTGCAAACGCTCCAGTGACAGGGCCAGGTGAACCCCTCGCTTATTGTTCACCATGGCATGGATCTCATCGAGGATGACTGTTTCCACGGTGCGCAACATTTTACGACCAGACTGGCTGCTCAAGAGTAAATAGAGAGATTCCGGGGTGGTGACCAGGATATGGGGTGGCTGTCTGCGCATCGCTTCCCGGTCTTTCGTCGCCGTATCGCCGCTGCGCACCCCAACCCGTATGTTCACGTCGGGAAGACCTGTTTCGAGCAGGCCATCCCTGATCCCGTTTAGGGGAGACTGAAGATTTTTTCCGATGTCATTGCCCAGGGCCTTCAACGGCGACACATACAAGACATAGGTCTGATCGAGTAATCGCTGCTCCAATCCCTTTCTGAGCAACTCGTCGATTGCGCTCAGAAAGGCCGCCAAGGTTTTGCCCGAACCTGTCGGCGCAGCAATGAGGCAATCTTTTTTTTCTTTAATAAGAGGCCAGGCCTTTTTCTGTGGCGCAGAGGGGCTTCCGAGCTGGTTGGTAAACCAGCTTTGAACGACGGGGTGAAATAGCCTTATTTCAGGGGACGGGTCCATAGTTTAAGTTGTAATGGCGCACAATACTGTATATTAAAACAGTATACACCTTATTCGAGAAATGAGAAGGCCTGACTTAGGGAGTTTCGCTCAGTACCGGATCCGGCTCAAGATCC
>JAOUPJ010000445.1 GCA_029879945.1 Gammaproteobacteria bacterium | reverse complement strand
TCGAGGCTGCCATGCTCACCGATCTCAGCGACTCAATACTCAGTGACGCTTCTGACTTTGTTTCTTTGTATGCCGCGTTTATTGACGGGGCATCACCTATGTTGACGGCGGTGATCGCTCTTATTCCCTTCATCCTCACGTTGACGGGAACGTTTGCCATCTGGGACGCCTACATTGTCTCATGCATTCTCACCTTAGCCACATTGTTTTCTTTAGGCCTTTACCTTGGAAGAATCGCGAAGGAGAACATTTGGTTATACGGCGCCCAGACGGTTGCCGCTGGAATACTCATAGTAGCCATAGTCCTCCTTTTAGGTGCCATTTAATCTTACTGTCGCGCGCGCATCGATAATATTCTTGCTAGGCGCTTTTCTTGGAAAAATATCAAGTAGAAAAATGTTCTTTCATGAAGTAAAAATGTTACTTGCAGGTTTAATCGTCACATTCGTTTTCCTTGTGCTTAAAATAATCCAGTAAACACCTGCGTTTTAATTGTCTGCAGCTAGTTTAAAAGACGAAAAAGTTGATGTCAATAGAACAGTTAATATGGAAGTTCATAAGACTACTCTAGAAACGTAAGCAAACAGGCATCAATCGTCGCGGAGAATGGGTAGAAATTGGGTGTTCGCGAAGTATTTGAGGTTCTGTATTCTCCAGTTAATGCTTTCAAAAAAATTATTGAAAAACCAGATTTTAAGGGAGTACTCTTAGTTTTAGTGCTCTTCATATCCTCTATTTTAGTTGTGCAATACGTTGCTTATTCAAAGTATTTTCTTGAAACTAGGACACCGGACGACGATGACTGGACTGAATCATTATTGAATCAACATAATTGGGCCTCCAACGGTTCGCCTTCACTTGATGATACAGATTACAAAATGGGAAATGCAGATGGCAACCATAGTGTCAAATCTTTAGTTTCCAGTGACACTAGTATTTGGATGAAAATAACTGATATAGAACCCCTCGATTGTTCAGAAGACACAGGCTACAAGGAACTATTTTTTTGGATTAAGTGGACACGTGAAAACGGGGCATTCCCAAGTTCAGGTGCAACTTTGCGATTATTTTCTGGCAGCGAAAGTAGTTACTTTGAATCAAGCCTAACCGGTCTTATGGCTTCAAGCGATGAATGGACGAACGCAACGCTCAAAATTGGTCCAGAGCAAGGTTGGAGTTCAAACAATTCTTCAGACTGGCAAAGCGTAACTGGATTAGAATTTAGACTAGTTTGGGAGACTCCAGCAAATCTAACGATGAAAATCGACGGTTTGTATTTTCGAAAATATGTTTCCTCCATTGAGACAGGTTATTTTAGTGGAGCAATAATTCCCTTTTCGCTGCAGGCTGCCGTAACCTTCTCTATGAATTGGATCCTGTGGGCGGGCATTCTATTGATGATGGCAAAAGTTTTTCGCGAAGAACTGGGACCTTGGACGACATTTTTTGTCATCATTGGGCATGTCTTTATGGCCACGGTAGTTTATACGATAGCCAGCGCAGCGCCGCTTTCGACGCTACCAACTTTAGATTTGCCTTTGGAAGCTGGCGACGTTAATGTTTTAATTTTCGAAACGTGGTCTCCTTATTTGGCGTACCAAGTCGCGTCATATCTCCTTTTGGTAGGAGAAGTTTGGATAGTCGCGCTGTGTGCAATCGCAATACGCCTCTTACGCGGGATTACGTGGGGAAGGGCCGTAAGCATCTCTGTAGTCGCCTTTGTCATAAGATTTGTTTTGAGATTCTTCTTCGGAGTTTGAAACAGAGTTTTCAAAATTCGACAATTTAAATAAATGAGGGCGATTGTCCATATTTCATTAGGCCGGTGTTAACTTGACAGCCCTACTCAAAGCGAAAGGTCTGAAGAAAACCTACCGAATGGGCAAGGGTCTCGTCCCAGCGTTGGATGGAATAACCTTTGATGTTGCAGAAGGAGAGTTTGTAGCCGTCTTCGGCCCCTCTGGAAGTGGAAAATCAACCCTCCTTCATGTTTTAGGTGGCTTGGACAGACCAGATGAAGGCGAAGTTTCGGTTGATGGGATTAGCATGCATTTGTCAAGCTTTGTTTCGCCACAACAAAACCACGTGTTTCAAGCACCAGAAGTGGAGCAAGCGTCTATTACCCCCGTCTTTTCGTGGTCATGGGTAATCATCGCCGTAGTTTTTGGAATAGCCATCTGCATACTCTTTGGCTTGTATCCAGCTAGAAAAGCTGCAAAACTTGATCCCGTGGAAGCATTGCGATACGAGTAATGTATGAGCTATCTTCTTGTCCTTCTAGAAACCTTGCCAGATTCTACCAGAAAACTCCGAAACTTCATGTAGCAAAACTTATATCCGACATTAATACCCCTTCATCATCACCGGCCCAACAAAACGGAGCTACGCGTAAAGTCGTTTTGACGGCGAGGCTGGTTCTG
>JAOUPJ010000444.1 GCA_029879945.1 Gammaproteobacteria bacterium | reverse complement strand
GGGAATGGAAGACACCCCCACGAGGTCAGTAGGAAAGTTATGTATCCACCTTAGGGGTAATATAGAGCAGATTATCCACCCAAGCACCTGTCCAGTTTTTTGGGTCCATCTCAATTCTTACCAATCCACTTTCTGCCATTCAGACGGAATGAGTTGATCTATAGGAATGGATTTATTGTTATCGTAAATATACGGCGCTAAAATCGTCTTCTCAAGATTGGGATTGAGCCAGGCAGCCCACCAGGAAAATGCACTATTAGCAATCACTTGGTGTTTGCAATTGGTCATCAAGAAAAAATCTATCAACGTGTCTCTAGCGGAGCAATTCCCCTCGGTAACGATCTTGGTTGTACAATCGAAATTCGCAAAGCACGTTGTACACCACGCGGGATCATCGGAGAAAATATAGAAAACCGCAGCAGGGTAACGAGACTGAATGATCTCCATAGCCTTTCTATAATAATTCTCTACGCCATCCAAAAGAAGCCATCTGTATTTTTCCTCGAGCAAGTCACCTCTACGCACATGCACTGCCACGCTACACTCAGCGCGTTTAATCTCGGCAAACAGCTTTTCGCCACGACTATCACCCCCCAGCACTGATTCGGTGAGCCTCAAGTCTTCAGAAATGCGGTGAGAATTCCAGGAAAAAAAACGATAGTCAACAAAATGTCCCTTCAGTACCGTGTTCCTTCCTAAGCGCAAAAACTCGTCAAAATAGGCGATTTCATATAATGGACGTTCAAGCTGTTTAGAAATAACCTCCTCCCGCAACCTCCTGGCAATCCGTGCAAATAAAGGTTGTGAGACACCATCTCGGCCTAAATTCCGGTATTTTGCCCTAACGGGAAAGTGTGTTAATAAAAATGGTCTTGATGCGTTGCTATCCCATTGGTCTCGATAGTTTTCAACATCAATCAGGAGTTCTGTTCCCAAGTGATCTGCCAACGACCTAGTTGCAGCATAGTTGAAAAACTGGTTACCAAGCCCACCTTGGGCATAATGGACAATCATTACTTGGCTTCACGACTCATGCACAAAAAATCGATTCCTACGTCATCAACATGATAATCGCTTTCCAGAAGCCGGAATACATCACTCTTTTCTTCTGGATTCAAATTAGAGTGTTCGAACAATATAACCTCTGGTCGCAAACCCATTTCGATTGCCTGTGTCACGATTTTCCAATCATACCCCTCCGCATCCACGACCAGAACATCGATCTGATCGACCCCCCATTTATCCAACAGCATCTTTAATGTAATCACGGGAACTTTAGTTTCGAGGATATATTTGTCGAGATTTTCGGCCTCGTCAGCCAAGGCCTTGACGACATGGGCTCGATCGAGCGAACCCACCAAATCGAAATACTCATGCCACTGCCGAGCAACGGATCTAGCTTCGGGGCTCAAGTGATAAAAACTAAAGCTGCCAGCAACATCTGAAACAGCGGAACATTCAAATTTGAACCGGCTGGATCTCCCATAATTTTCCACCAGTTTCTCATACACCATTGGTATCGGCTCAACAAATAGTGCTGCCCATCGGTGGCGATTTTTCAAAAGCACATGAATTGGATCAAATCGAGTTCCATCGTTAGCACCGATCTGAACTATCGTTAGCTTTTGCCACTTCGAAAAACGATCCGCGATTTTTCTCCCTATCGGGTCCAAATAGGGGTCTTTAAAACATCGCCAGATAGACTGAGCTACTGCGCCAATCCAAGGGACTTCCAATACGGTATTTTTTAGCGCACGAACACTAGACATACATTCAATATTCCAATTGGTCTATTTGGGATAGCAGGCAAAACCTAAAAAAAAAAACGCATCCAGGTTTCTACATTTACACTCACGCCAATAGCAAGAACACAACCCCAACGATCGAAACGAATAAAAGAAACCCCATCCTGGTAAGCTCTTTGATGGCTGAAATGGTACTGACAGCACGGCAAAACAGCACAAGCCCAGACATTGCATCAAACAATCTCTGACTTCTTACCCCTTTGGGCCTTAACTTCCAAGTGATCAAATCAGAAGTGCCTAAACAGCCCCCCAAATTGGAGAAAATCACGGGGATGCGCGAAATCGGGCACCCGAAAACAGTGCTATTCGGCACAAACTCTCACACCTTTGCGCAATTAATAGCAAAAAAAATACCGGAGCAGTCGTCATAGAACTCGGAAAATTGGTGCTTCTATTGGTTGTGCTTAACGGGGGACTCTTATTGATTAGGTTCTTGAGTGTCTTTCTGGCAAAGCCAAAAATAGAAAATTGCCTTAGGCCACTATACGTTTGACAGCCTTACGGCAGTGGGGTCGCCCAGAGTCTTACTGATCCCACCGAAAGTGCCGAGGTACGCAAGATCATTTAAAAATTCCCGACCCCAATCTCTCCTCCATCAACCGGCTCTGGGGTCTCGATTGGTT
>JAOUPJ010000443.1 GCA_029879945.1 Gammaproteobacteria bacterium | reverse complement strand
GAGCAAGGATTGTATGGTCTTTAAGGGATCACCCTGATTTCCGGGTGCGCGCTTGAGTGTTTCTCCATCCAAAAAAAGTTTAGATTGATTTTGTTCCACACGATTTGCCGTCACCACTATTTCGTCTCCAGCGTAGATCAGTGGCTCCAGATAATAAATCGTTTTGCTTCTTCCAAGAAAGAAGGTTCTTTCCAGTACTTCATAACTGGGGGCAAGAATTTTTAACGTGACTTGTTTTGCGCTAATCTCAAGTGAAACTTCGCCTTTTTGATTGGTTTCCGCAAAATTTTCGCTTTCCACGATTGCGACGGTTGCATTCTGAATTGGATCGCCCGTTCCCAGTTCATGAATTTTAAACGTGACTTGTTCTGCAATAAGAATCTGAGGTAGGGTAAGAAACAATAGACCTGCGAAAACCACCCGTTTGGATTTCATGACTTTCTCCAACAATTTGCCCATAGCCCGGTATTTTACCTAAAATTTAGTTTTAATCCAGCGTTGGAGGATTTTACGCCCCTATTCTTGTGTAACACAGAAAAAGGGTGAGCGTGTTACGTTTTAAGAGCTGGATTTGAAAGTGAAAAGTTACGGGAGACTATGGACGAGCAGTACAAAATGTTTTTCGGTGATGTAATCATGAATAATATCACCGTAAGCGGTTTGAATGAGCCACGCCTTTTGTCTGTCGGACGTAGGGTTGACCAATTGTGGACTGCTGCTCCATAGACCGGACTTGGTCGAAGAGGGAATTAGGGGAAACACCGCACTATTGAAGGCGGGGGAGATGCAGCTTGTATCAATAATGCTCATTAGTTCTCTTATGTTGGGAAGACGCCAGTCGCTTTTCAGTCCGCTTGAGGTGTTTTGTTCATATTGATCAGCAATGTTCAGGGCTTCTTGCCAAGTGAATTTTTTTCGCTGCAATTCACTTGTGCTACCCTCAACGTATTTTTTATTGGTGCAAATCGATCCCAATGAATTAAAGCCGATCGGACACCGCAACCATAATAGCTTATTACGGATATCAACGACGACATTGCTTCCTTCTGTCTCGGTATCAAAGATTGATTGACTTACAGACTCGGCGATATTTGCTTTGTTGCAAACCTGTGCTTCAGTCGCATAGGAACCTAACACTAGGGTTAAAGTAATCAAGTATGTGCACGCAGACTTCATTCTTTTACCGTCCTCACCAGGATTATGTAAGCCGGAACACCTTCTTTGGATAGCCTCAGTGTGTGATTTCGCGGAATGTGAATTGTCCCTACGCGCTTATTTGTACTTGCGTCAAAATCCACTGCCCAGACCAAGTCTTCCATACCTGCTACGGTCGATGCGGTCCAATAAGGATAGACGGTTTTCATGTTAGCAAAGTTTGTATCAAAGACCCTGGGTGTGGTGTCTGTAGTCGGTTTACCATAATTGACAATTGTGAGTAACTCATGCAATTTTGGTAGACGCCAGTCACTAAAGCCGCACAGTCCTTGGGAATTTGCAGCCTCTAAGTAAGTTTTGGTATCACAAGTGGAAACGATAGCATTCAAACATTTCGGTTGTTCATCTCCGGCGTTGCCACTGCCGTTATTCCCATTGCCTACAATGCCTTCAACACCACCGTTAATCGCCTGATTTGTTTCATACCAGTTGAAACGGTGATCGTTGTATCGATAGCTATTGGCGTCATTCGATTTTTTTTCCCACATTAGGCCGGTGATCAGGTCGCTGATACAGTCAGAATCTGTTTGTGTTGAATGCGAAGGCTGTTTGCTAACCTCGTTTGTTGATTGATCTTGACCTGGGAAATTGGTTTCATCACAGATTGCAGGTGGGTCTCCTATATCAACGATACAATGCGAATCGTTGATGCCTGTATCGGGCACTGCTTGCTCGTGGGTATCGTCAGTATCTGAAATTGTGAATGAAACACTGTTCGCGAGCGTGTCACTATATTCTAAGGTGATTGGTGATACGAATTTGTCTGCTGGGTCCAGTGATTTTGCCTCTCCGAATGTGATTTTCCAGTCCTCGTCATTTTCCACTAAAGCGTCGTCACGAATCAGAAAATTTACAGTGTAACTGTCAGATGTGTTTCCTGGAACAGTGATAGGGCAAGGGCTGATAATATCGAGATCTACCGGATTGGGGCCGCTGACTTCACAGGGAATAACGATGGGATAGGAGATTCCACCTTCCTTGGGAATAGTTGAGTTTCTATCGGTGGCGCTATTATGTAGGGAAATTTTAATGGGTAAAATGCCTTGACTTTCGGTAATCTCGCCATTGGTTTCAGAATTGATTGTGATCTTGGGTGGATCGTCATTATCAATGATGACAAAACGAAGAATGGGAGTTTCCTGCTTTACATGAAAATTTCTGTTGTCTATGGTGTAGTGTTGTGAACTGTTTGAATCTAAGTCATCAACTTTGACC
>JAOUPJ010000442.1 GCA_029879945.1 Gammaproteobacteria bacterium | reverse complement strand
TCCTAAGCAGCTTGTATCGACCAATATGGCAACCCGGGCCTACCTTTGAGCCGCCGAAGCTGGCCGTGGAAGTCGGTTCCTCTCTACCTGGCGGCTTGTTGTTTTTTTTCTCAGCCTCACTCATCGATATCCCTCCTTGCGAATGTCCGCAGGTGGCTTGCACACTAGGAACCGCAATAAGAGTGAACTCGATCCTGCCGCCCACGACAAGTCGCTGAATATGTAGGAACGGACAATATACGCACTATATTAATTGTAAAGCTTACGGTGTACCATTGCAATTATGAAAAATGCGAAATTTTGTTCGTTGGAAACGCAATACTCAGATCAACTAAGTGCCGGCGTTTCAATTTCGCAACTGCTTGAGCAGTACCCAAGTTGCAATTAAAAAGATAAGTTTTGACCCCTTTGGAAAACCTGGCTCCTTATCAACGGCGGATATGTTCTCATAGTTATGAGATGAAGCTGCCGCTTTTTTCCTCATAAACAATCTGATACATGGGCATTATAGAGTAATCAATGCCGAGCAGCTTTCTTCTTAAAGTATCCCCTCATTAAGTGGTTCCAAGATTGCCGTTCCATCATTTTCAAATACTCCATACAGGTGATTTACTTTGAAAACGATGCCCAAATCCGACTCGCGCTTTTTGTATTTTTGGAAAGACTTAGATCTTTGCTTGGCATCAGACTCGCTTAAAGGATGATTCAAGTGTATGATCCAAATGTCATCAAATAATAACTGAAACTTGGTCTTGTTAAGATACAGCCTGAGCATTAGGTCAACATCCTCACGTCCCCACCCGTCAAATGTTCTCTCGTCGAATCCGCCAACGTTAAAGAAACTGCTCCTGTCGACCAAACCGAAATTGGCGATAAACGAGTACTCAAACAAGTCTCTGTAGCCGGTTTCTCGCTTTATACCACGCGGTAAGAAATAGTACTGTGATTCCTTCGGCCAATCCTCCCGCTCGATCTTTTGTATAAGAACCTCCTTCTTCCAATGGATATATGTCCAGTATCTTGCAGCGCCTGTGGCAAAAGACCCCTCTTTTGCAAATTCCCCTATCTTACGTAACATATATTTATCAGGTAACACAATATCATCATCAATAAAAAGAAAGAAATCACCGCTTGCCTCTTGACAGGCAATATTTCTGCTTCTGGATCTATTTGAAACGTCAATATCGTTCTTAATGATCTTCATATTGCGAAGCGGAGCATCACGTTTAAAACGTTCCAAGAAACCAAGAGACTCATCCTCAGAGCTATTCTCAACCACAATCAGTTCATAGTCTTCAATATTCATCTGTTTTCTAAGACCACTTAACATCAATTCCAGGCTTCCCTTCTTCTGCACAAATGAGTTTCTTGTCGAGGTTACGATACTTATCATATTAGCCCTCGGTTCTCTTTATCAATATCTCTTCACCGTCCCCTTCATATACGCCAAAGAGATGGTTAGGCTTAAATATGACTCCTGATCTTTTTTCTTTTTCCAAATAGTATGAAATATTCCGCCGCTTCTTCCCTAAGTCCTCTTGGATTACTTTATGATTTAGATGAATGACAGAAACCTTGTCAAATAGATTCACAAACGTGAAATCTCTAACCAGTAGTCTGAGCATCAAGTCCATATCGTGGCGGCCCCAGCCTGAGTAGTTGATATCAAAGCCGTTAATCTCTTCAAAATCGGCTTTCCAAATCGCTCCAAAGCAAGCAATCCAGGTAAATTCACTCAAATCGCGCATACCTGAACCTCTTTTTATTCCACAGGGAAGATGAGCGATCGATTTCAAATAATCAAATCGATTAGCTCTCGATTCTGCCAAGGCTTTTTCGCCATCCCAATGTAAGATAGTCCAATACCGTTTTGCGCCACACGCGAATTCTTGACGCTGCAATTGATTCGAAATGAATTCCAGCGCATGAGCTGTCACTAAGACGGTGTCATCATCCATGAAAACCAAGATTTCATTTTTCGCAGCTTCAGCTCCCTTATTTCTGGCTAAACACTTGTTTCCCCTTACCCCACATCTGACTATGTTTACTTCAATGGCACGTTCCGAAAATAAATCAAACAACGGCGATAGACTTGCCAACGTATCATCATTCGTAGCATTATCCACGATGACCACTTCGAAAGTCCTGAATGTCTGATTTAGCAACGCCCTCAACACAATCTCTATGCAATTTTTCTTTTCGCTTTTGCAATTATAAGTCGGAATAATGACTGATATTCGTTTCATATTGTAAATTACCTCAAAAACCTTGTGCGGGCATGGTGCTAAGCTGTTGAGCCCTGGAACTATGTGTTGCTCTTTTTCACGCGAAGAAACGCGCAAAGCCAACAGACGACTGGCACATACCGTTTTGAGAACGACCTCTACGCTACTGGAACAGATTTCAGAGCAGCACCTAACTCTGGGAGCAAGTATAAAGACAATATGCTCG
>JAOUPJ010000441.1 GCA_029879945.1 Gammaproteobacteria bacterium | reverse complement strand
TTTGCTCCCCGGCTTTGTCCCCGAGACCAAGGAAGTTAAAGAGGTCAAAGAGGTCAAAGAGGCTAAGGAAAGCAAGGCAAGCAAATCAACCAAGGCAGACAAGGTAGACGAGGTCGAAGCGGAGGTCTGATCTGGACGAATCCATCGAAGAAAGCGAAAAGGCCGTATATAATGCGGCCTTGCGTTTGCTTGCAAGACGAGAACACAGCAGACAGGAGCTCGGCACCAAACTCTCGCAAAAAGGACATTCTCCACAATTCATTGATCTTGTGCTGACTGAGCTGGTCGAGCAGAACCTGCTGAGTGATGTACGTTTTGCCGAGGCCTATGTGCGTATGCGCAGTGAGCGTGGTTATGGCCCTAAGCGGATCATGGCTGAATTGCAGCAGCGTGGGGTGGGCGAAGCGGAAATCCACAGGGCCCTGTTGGGGTGTGAAATCGACTGGCTTTCCCTGGTGCAGACGCTTTTTGAGCGAAAGTTTGGCTCTGAGCAAGATTACCAATTCGAAGATCGAGCCAAACAGTGGCGTTATCTATATAATCGCGGCTTCGATTCGGATTTGATCCGAGAGGTGGTCGGCAATGGTTACAGTTAGCACAAAATAGCAGTATTTATGAAAACAGCAGAGATTAGAGACAAGTTTCTTTCCTTCTTCCAGTCCAAGGGGCACGAAGTGGTGGCCAGCAGTTCCCTGGTGCCTGGCAATGACCCCACTCTGCTGTTTACCAATGCGGGTATGGTGCAATTCAAAGACGTGTTCCTGGGGCGTGAGCATCGCAACTATGTGCGGGCCGCCAGTTCCCAGCGTTGCGTGCGTGCCGGTGGTAAGCACAACGATCTGGAAAACGTGGGCTATACCGCACGCCATCACACCTTTTTCGAAATGCTGGGCAATTTCAGCTTCGGCGATTATTTCAAGCGCGAAGCCATCGAATACGCCTGGGAGTTTCTCACCGTAGACATGAAAATTCCGGTTGAGAAATTGTGGGTCACGGTGTTCGAGGAAGACGATGAAGCCGCACAAATCTGGCTGGACGTGATCAAGGTAGACCCCAATAAATTGCGTCGCATCGGCGCCAAAGACAATTTCTGGTCCATGGGCGATACCGGCCCCTGCGGACCGTGTACCGAAATCTTTTATGACCACGGCCCTGATGTGGCCGGTGGTCCCCCCGGTTCCCCTGATGAAGACGGGGATCGTTATATCGAGATCTGGAACCTGGTGTTCATGCAGTATGACCGCAGTGCCGATGGCACGCTGACCCCTCTACCCAAACCTTCGGTCGATACCGGTATGGGTCTGGAGCGTATCGCGGCGGTGATGCAGCATGTGCACAGCAATTACGAAATCGATCTCTTCGATAATTTGATCAAGGCCGCCGCCAAGGCGACCAATACGAAAGACCTGCAACACAATTCGCTGCGGGTTATCGCCGATCATATTCGTTCCACTGCGTTCCTTATTGTGGATGGCGTCGTCCCTTCCAATGAAGGGCGTGGTTATGTCTTGCGTCGCATCATTCGTCGGGCCGCACGCCATGGCTATGAACTGGGTATGACCAAACCCTTTTTCCATACCCTGGTCGATGCGCTGTGCAAGGAGATGGGGCAGGCATTCCCGGAATTGCTGGAGCGCAAGGATGTGGTGGTACGCGCCCTGAAAAACGAAGAAGAGCGCTTTGCCGAAACCCTGGAACAGGGTATGAAGATTTTGAACGAAGCGGTAGACGCGCTCAAGGGCAAGGTCCTGGCGGGTGAAACGGCGTTCAAGCTCTATGACACCTACGGTTTTCCTGTCGATTTAACAGAAGACATTCTCAACGCGAAAGGTCTGTCTGTCGACATGGCCGGTTTTGAAAAAGAGATGGAAGCGCAGCGCACACGTGCGCGTCAGTCCAGTCAGTTCGCGTCGGACTACAGCGATAATCTGGAATACGAAGGCGATACGGAATTTACCGGCTATACGCAGGTGCAGTCTCAAGCCAAGGTCTTGTCCATCTTTGTGGACGGTCAGCCTGTGAAAGAATTGCAAACCGGCCAGGAAGGGCTGGTGTTTTTGGACAAGACGCCCTTCTATGGTGAATCCGGTGGCCAAGTGGGGGATGGCGGCTTTCTGAAAAACGCCAAGGTGGAATTCGAGGTATTGGATACGCAAAAACACGGTGGCGGCAATATGGTGCACATCGGTGTAGTCAATCGCGGCACGCTCAAGGAGTGGGACGAGGTCAGTGCGGAAATCGATACCCGGGATCGCGCCAATATCGCCAGACACCATTCGGCTACCCATCTGTTGCACGCGGCCCTCAGGCAAGTCCTGGGCAAGCATGTGCAACAAAAAGGTTCGCTGGTACAGGCCGATAAACTGCGTTTCGACTTTTCCCACGACAGCGCCATTTCTGCCGATGAAATGGAACAGATCGAGTCGCTGGTCAATGAGCAGATTCGTGCGAAC
>JAOUPJ010000439.1 GCA_029879945.1 Gammaproteobacteria bacterium | reverse complement strand
TGCTTCACCTTTACTGTTTACTGCAGGAAATGTACCGTGAATTGTGTCTCCATTGTCTAGCACAATCACTTTTCCATTTTTTTCATTTCTTATTTGCTTGAAAAGAGTGGCAATTCTTGCGTAGCCCCCAGATTTCTTGTAGACTGCATTATCGCCAACCCAAAACAGTTCATTGTGCAATTCAAAGTAGCCATGCGTGTCATTGATTTGTAAAATGGTTAAATCCATATTCTTGGGCATAAAATTTTCCCAAATTAACTATTACTTTCAGAGCGGTAAAAAGCTTAATTGTACAATCTCCAGTCTGCTTTGCATTTAGGACCCGACCACTATTTATTGCAGCACTTAGATTTGTTTAATTATTGCCTCAATCTCTTCGATCGCAGTTTCTAGTGGCTTAAATCCAGTCAATTGACCAATTTCCTTACTTTTGTAAAACAGCTTCACTGTTGGCGTTTCTTCTACTCCAAGTCCCTCGGCTAGTCTGAGATTCTCAACACTATCGAACATGTTAACTCGCACGAACCTTAGTTTGTCACCGAAAACCTCAGAAAGCTTCTCATAAACTGGCTTGAATTTTTTGCAGTTACCACACGACTTTATCCAGAACTCGACTACTACCGGTTTTTTGGATTCAGCGATTTCGCTATCAAAGTCTTTAGATTGGATACCCACAACATTGCTCATTGATAAAACAGTCCCCAAATTTTGATTGATTGGATTTTTTGGTTATGTGAAGAATCTGCCCATTATATAGGCGCCCACGAACATGCCAGCAATACCGATTAACGATGGAAGGTTTCCTATTCCAAGGCTTGCCATGGCTGACCCCGGACACAGCCCTGAGATTCCCCAGCCTACACCGAAAATTATTGCACCAATAACGGTCCTTTTTGTTAATGTTCGGGTTCTTTTCTTGAATTCTCCGCCCAATATTGGTTTTTTCAGGAGTTTGGGTATAAGATTGATTGTTATCGCGGTTACCAGAGCTGATCCGCCAAGCAGCAACAACAGACCCAAGTCTTTTAGTTGCAGGAAGCTGAGAACAATTTCTTGTTTTGACATGCCACCGAACGCTAATCCAAAGCCAAAGAATAGCCCGCCTATAAACACAAAAACGTGTTTTAGTTTCATGGCAATACCCCCAGACTTTGGATAGCAAGTGCAGTCAATATTCCAATGACGATGAAGGTGATTACAGCCACAACTGAAGTTGTAGATAATGAAGCTAAACCGCTTATGCCATGTCCAGATGTGCATCCTTTTGAAAGTCTTGTTCCAAATCCTACAAGAAAGCCTCCTATTGCGAGTCTCCACCATTCTACGGATGTTGTGAAGAAGCCTTCTGCTGCTAATGTTAGGGTGTAAATCAATGCGCCTAAAATAACTCCTAGTGCAAAAGTGAGACGCCATCCTCTAGAATTCAGATACTGTTTTTGAAGAAAGTAGGGTCTTTTTGAGAAAAAGGATATTGTGGTGTCAAAGAAGCTACTTTGGGTTGCATGGAGTCCTGTTGCTATGTAAATTATGCTAACACCTATTCCGATCAGTATTCCACCAATTATGTATGGAAAAAAACCTAATGGAAACATAAAATTACATATCAATTGACTTTTCAAATAAGCTTTTTCATACTATGTTTGATGCTGCTGATGAGCGTTTGCGAATTAGCCGGTAGTGCGATTATTTATATGTCTAATGCAAAAAGAGATGATAATAACATCTACTCGATTGATTGAGTTATAAACCGGTGGTCAGCATGTTCCTAAAAAAAATTAAATCAGAAGGATTATCTCACAATTCATACTTCATAGGATCGGAAAATGAGGCAGTGGTTATTGATCCCCGACGAGATTGCCAAGTCTTTATAGATATAGCTCAGCAGGAAGAGATGACCATCAAGGCGATTTTCGAGACGCATAGAAACGAGGATTACGTAATTGGCTCTATTGAACTTGCTCAACGCACAGGGGCAGAAATCTATCATGGATCAAAACTAGACTTCAAATATGGACAAGCATTAGAAGATGGACAAGAGTTTTTCTTTGGAAAACTGAAACTAACTGCTATTGAGACGCCTGGGCACACAGATGAAAGCATGTCTTATACCTTAGCGGACATGGATACAAGTGAAAAGCCGATAATGGTTTTTACTGGCGACACATTATTTGTCGGAGATGTTGGGCGCACAGATTTATACGGACCAAATGAAGCCCCACGACTAGCTGAAGAACTTTTTGACAGTATTTTCAACAAGCTTTTACCTTTGGGAGATGAGGTGATTATTTATCCTGCGCATGGCGCTGGATCGGTTTGTGGAGGAGATATTAGCCAACGAGAAGAAAGCACCTTAGGGATAGAAAGAACGCTAAATCCTGTTTTACAGAAAAAACGTGAAGAATTCATAAAACACAAGGTTTCTGAACACCACAGTAGACCTACTTACTTTTTGAA
>JAOUPJ010000440.1 GCA_029879945.1 Gammaproteobacteria bacterium | reverse complement strand
TTGGCTCAAACGGAGGATGTCGCCGGAGCGAACCAGGTTTGTCGCTATGGCTGCACCTACGCTGCCCGGAGCAAGGCTTATAACGGCGTTGGCCCGCGAGACCATAGCGATGACATCTTCGTTTGCTATGACAATTCCGGTACGTGTAGCCGGCAGGCCAAGTTTGGACAGGCTCATACATACAATCGTGTGTTCATTCCAAATGGGTTTGGCTTCTGTGAAAATGATGTTCGGAAACGGTGTGCCATAGGCATTATCAACAATCAGTGGAATATTGTTTGCGCGGGCAAGAGCACTGATTTTTTCGATTTCGGAGTCCGTCAGCACATTGCCGGTGGGATTGGTAGGGCGAGATACACAAATAGCACCAATTTCATCAGTAATACTAATCTGGTCAAAGTCAACGTAGTATTTGAAGATGTGTTCGTCGATATGCTTGATCTGAGGTTTGCAGGCTACAAACAAATCATCTGCTAATCCGACATCGCAATAGCCGATATATTCAGGAGCAAGCGGCAACAAGATTTTCTTGTGGACGCCATCCTTGAAGATACCGGCAAAGATGTTGAAAAGAATGAAAAACGCCGACTGGCTGCCATTCGTCAAAGCAATGTTTTCAGGTTTTACGTCCCAGCCAAATTCGTTCTGGAGCAATGTGGAAATTGCTGCGATAAATTCCTTATTACCCTTAGGTGGGCCATAATTTCCAATGATCTGCTCAAATCCGTCATTATCCTCAAGAAGCCTCAGCATGCTGTTGCGAAAATACTGCTGCACCCTGGGAATGTGAGCAGGGTTGCCTCCACCAAGCATCAGCATTTCCTGACTTTCCGTAAGGGCGTTGCCCAAATCATCCATCAGTTGGCCGATACCGGACGCTATCGCAATTTTCTTGGCAAACTTGGATACTTTCACTATTTCAAATTTTTAAACCAATACTTTATTACATGTCAAATGATAAATCGGTAATCGTGAAAAATACCACCGGAAGGTTTGGGTTCCGTCTCCCACCTTTCGCAAGGACAAGCTTCGTGGCAACAGCATTGGAACTTATGTAGCCCTGCAATGTCCAAGACTTTGTAACACCGGCTTAGTTGGCAGAAGAAGGGTTGGTTCGAAGGACAAGGGTGAGATGGAAGCCGGTACCTGATAAGCTGGCAAGTGTACAAGGCAGGTTGAAAATCTGGGTTTGGTTTGAGAATTTGACCTTTTGCGTAACACATCGATATGGCAAGTGGACCAAAAGTACTGGGATTGTGAGTTTTTCCCGATAAAAACCTTTTTTTTTGTAACAAAACGGCATTCTCAAGCGTCTGATATGGTAGTTAGAGGTATTGCTCCACACCCAAATGAGCGTGAGCATGTGTTCATTTGGTGCAGGGTCGATATAAACTCTGCATTTATATATACTTACGATTCTAAATTTTTTTGAGGCAGCCGAACAACAATGAGCTCGCAGATAAATGAAAACAGAAGGAAGAAGTTAGGGCAGTTGCTTTGTGAAAAATCATATTTAGATGAGCCCCGCCTTGAATTTGCGCTTGCGGAACAAAAGATCGAGCATCGGCGTTTGGGCCAGATCTTGTTAGAGCTTGGCTATATAACGCAAGCTCACTTAAATGAAGCACTTGCGCTTCAAGTGGGGATAGAGAGGGTGGATTTGACTGATGTTCCGGTAGGCGGCGAAATCATTTCCCTTGTGCCTGCGGAGCTAGTCAGCAAATACAATATTTTGCCGTTACGGCAGGAAGACGGCCGATTGGTCGTGGCGATGACAGATCCGTTCCAGCCGCAGATTATTGAGGATTTGAGGCTGGTAACCGGTTGCTCGGTGCGGCGGTATTACGCTGACCCGATAGAGATGGAAAATGCGATAATGAGATTTTACGGCAGCAATGTCGCAAGAATGCTCGATGATCTTGTTCCGGCTGAACAGCGGACACAGACTGAGTTGAACAATGGAGATTACTCACCTGCAAAACTGCATGAGCTGGCCAGGGAGCCGTCTTTAGTCAATCTTGTCAACCTGATAATACTGGAAGCGATTGAGACCCGTGCAAGTGATATACACATCGAGCCGTTTGAGCATCAGGTGAAAATAAAGTATAGAGTGGACGGTATGCTTGTGGAGAAAACACCTTCTTCGAAGCGACTTCAGGCGGCGATTATTTCGCGAATTAAGATTATGGCGGAAATGAACATTGCCGAACGATTTGTGCCGCAGGATGGGCATATCGAATTTGCCGGTAAAAACGGCAGGGTTGATATTCGTGTCTCGACCGTCCCGACGGTACACGGCGAAGCTGTTCAGCTAAGACTTCTGGATAGGTCCGCATCATTGTTCGACCTTGGGGATTTGGGAATGAACGCTCATTGTCTCAAAGGTTTCGATCAATGTCTGCATAAGAACCACGGGATTGTACTTGTTACCGGCCCGACCGGCTGCGGAAAGAC
>JAOUPJ010000438.1 GCA_029879945.1 Gammaproteobacteria bacterium | reverse complement strand
TGAGCTGGCTCAGGCTGAAGATCGGAAAGAGAACCTGGAACTGGAATTACAAAAGCTGCTGATTCCACCCGATCCTCATGCCGACAGTAATGTGTTTCTGGAAGTAAGAGCCGGCACCGGCGGTGATGAAGCCGCCATTTTTGCGGGGGACTTGTTCCGCATGTATTCCCGTTATGCCGAACGAAAAGGCTGGCAAATCGAAATCCTCAGCGAACACGAAGGGGAACACGGCGGCTATAAAGAAATCATTTCGCGCATCATTGGTCGCGGCGCCTATTCAAAACTCAAATTCGAATCCGGGGCGCATCGCGTACAACGCGTACCCGAAACCGAGTCGCAAGGACGTATTCATACCTCCGCCTGCACAGTGGCTATTATGCCAGAAGTGGACGAGATTGAGGATGTGGATATCAATTCCAACGACTTGAAAGTAGACACCTATCGCGCTTCCGGCGCGGGTGGACAGCACGTCAACAAGACCGATTCCGCGATTCGCATCACCCATCTACCCACCGGCATCGTGGTAGAGTGTCAGGATGAACGCTCTCAGCACAAGAACAGAGCCAGAGCCATGAGCCTGTTAAAGGCCAAAATCTTACAGCAAGAACAAGACAAACAATTTGCAGAACAGGCAGCGACACGCAAGTCACTGGTGGGAAGCGGTGATCGCTCAGAGCGTATTCGCACCTACAATTTTCCGCAAGGCAGAGTCACTGATCACCGCATTAATTTAACGCTCTATAAGCTGGAGACTCTCATGGAGGGTGAACTCGGCATGGTGATAGACCCATTGGTCAATGAGTACCAGGCAGAACAACTGGCTGCTTTAAATGAGTCAGGTTTTCAGTAATGTCACGCATTTTCTCGCTTACGCCCAATATCAGCGTAAGTCACCTGCTCCGCACCACGATTAATCAACAGTTTCACCATTTAGACACACCCAGACTGGAAGCAGAGTTGCTCCTGTCTCATGCCATGAAAGTGTCGCGCACCACCTTGCACACGTACCCCGAACGCAAAGTATCGCGGGAACAATATACCTATTTTCAAGAATTGGTAACGCGAAGACTGGAAGGCGAACCGATGGCCTATTTGCTGGGCGAACAGGAATTCTGGTCTTTAAATCTCAAGGTCAATCATCATGTCTTAATCCCCAGACCTGAAACCGAACACACAGTAGAAATGGTTCTGGAATTGTCTGCCATGATGGACAATCCCCATATTGCAGACCTGGGCACAGGCAGTGGCGCTATCGCATTGGCATTGGCCTTCGAACGACCTGATGCGATAATCATAGGCGCGGACCTCTCACAGGAGGCATTAAATATTGCTAGAAAAAATGCAGAGCGCTTGAGTTTACGAAACATCTTATTTAAGCAGACAAACTGGCTCCAAGGGCTGGAAGAAAAACGTTTCGATATCATTGTATCCAACCCACCCTATATCGCTGGAAACGATCCCCATTTAAAAGAGACCAGTCTTCCTTATGAGCCAAAAATGGCGCTCACCAGCGGTGAAACAGGGCTGGAAGCCTTAACAATCATTATCAATACTGCCAAACACAATCTGGTTAATGGTGGCTGGCTGGTTGTTGAACACGGTTATGATCAGCAAGAGCTCGTCTACGAGCTATTCCTAAAGGCCGGCTATGTAAATCTCGGTAAGCGAAGCGATATAGGTGGAAACGATAGAGTTTTTTACGGCCAGTTCCTGGTAGAAAACTAACGTCCATGGATAACTTAACACTCCCCAGAGAACTGGCCAATCAGCTTATTTCATACGCCCAAGCGAGTCCTGAAGAGGAAATTTGCGGCCTGATTTCAAAAACCGAAACAGGACAATTGAAAAATTATCCCATCCATAATGCCGCGCCGGACAAATCCATACGTTATGAAATGGACCCCAAAGAGTTAATCAGCACCATGCGAAAGATGCGGGAGCAAAACGAAACCCTTTTCATCATTTATCACTCCCACCCCAACAGTGAGGCCCATCCATCGGAAACAGACATTCGTGAAGCAAACTATAAAGAAGCGATCTATTTAATTATTTCGTTAAATGTGAAGGGAATCGTTGAAATACGGGCTTTTACTCTTTTAAACAAACACCCCCAAGAGCTACGGCTTGAAGTGAACTAAGCCGCCGCCCCTTTAGATGATTTTTCCGCATTGGGATCTGTTAGTGAAATGGCGCCAGCCTTCAACAGCTCTCTCGCCTTACGCGCCACCATTCGCTTGGCATCTTCCACGGTTTTCTCATCGGGACTATTCAATCCTCGCATGGTATTGATCAACATGGCTCGCGGGCGTTCTAGCATGGCATCAAAAATAGCGTTCTGATAGGCCTCGGGCATATCGAATAGCGCCAAGGCCAGTTGTTCGCGAGAGACTTCCCGTACCAGGTTTCGTAACGCCAGCTTGGGAAGACGATAAAGATCGGTAAAACTGATGTAGACTT
>JAOUPJ010000437.1 GCA_029879945.1 Gammaproteobacteria bacterium | reverse complement strand
AAGAATATTTAGCGCATTCACTCAAGAAGATGGAAGTACGACACGAATGCACGGTGGAACTGGTTTAGGCTTAAGCATTACCAAGAAGCTAGTCAACATTATGGGGGGAGAAATATTTGTCACCTCGAAAAAAGGTGTTGGTAGTACCTTCTGGTGTAACATACCTTTTACTGTCGCAAATACAACAAGGCTGTATGAAACACGAACACTGGCCGGAATGAATGTATTAGTAGTGGATGAAGATGAAGTGACCAGGGATGTCACCATGAAAAGGCTGCGTGATTGGCAAGCTACTGTGGTGGCCACAGGCGCAAATTACGAAGCGATTGATAACTGGAAGAAAAAGATTGATGATGGAAAGAAGTACGCTGTAATAGTGAATCTGGACGATGAAAATCGAAAAGAGACGATTTTAGAGAAATTTTCTGAACTCTCTTCAAAAAATATTCTAAGAATATTGTTGGTTAATTCGATAAGAGACCGAGTAAAGTTAGGCGGTATTTACAAAATATTGCAGAAGCCAATTAAACTTAGTCAGTTACATGATTGCATTAAAGTATTTCAGGATGCAAAATTGCCTGCTCAAGGCCCTGTTTCTACAGATAGTACCAGTTTTCAAAAATACGAAGCACATGTCCTGATAGTTGATGATAATATTGTTAACCAAACGGTCATGTCAGGACTGGTTCGTCGATACGGAGTTTCGTTCGATGTTGCCAATAACGGAGTGGAAGCCGTAAACGCTGTATCTGAAAAGAGCTACGATGTTGTTTTTATGGATTGTCAAATGCCTATAATGGACGGATTCGAAGCGACTCGTGAAATCCGAAAATCAGCTGGTGCAAACAGGAATGTAGCTATCATTGCGATGACGGCAAATGCAATGGATAGTGATAGAGAAAAATGTATTAGCGCAGGTATGGATGATTATATTAGTAAGCCAATTACAACTGCGGCCCTGGAAAGTGTATTGGGCGCTTACCTGTTAAAGAAAAAACAGGCTTAGCATCAGGTTGAAACGCTGAAAATGGGTTGCACGAGTAAGGTTACACGGGGACCCATTCATACGGACTTAAAAAAAACACCCTTTTGGGTGTTTTTTTATTTGGGGCGGCGACACGCGAAGATTGCGCCGCCGTAGAGAATTGCTACGCGCTTGCCGCAACCCCTAGCCGGGCATAGGAACCAAGGTCTTTCGCCTCCAAGATGGCAGGGGGTGTAGTCCAGATAGACTGAGTATTTTTCATCTTGCCACTCAGTTTCCTCGGTATTCCGTTGACGGTAGCTGAGAATGATTTCTCCTGACTTAGTGTGAATATTGATGGAAGCTATCACCGATCCAAGGCGTGACCATTGCCAGCCAAATCTTTGTTCGGGCTCAAGTAGTCCATCGCGTTTCAGGCGTCTTATGTCTAATGAGCGATAGTCATCCGTCGTATCTTTCCATGAGAGCCTGGAATGTCTTCCACTACCAATACCGCCCATGCTCGCCTCCGTTTTATTCGAAATCAATTGGGAAATTGGACATTTAATCTTGCTTATTGTTGCTCAGATTAAAGCATACAGGATGGTATATCTATAAAGGTGACCCACTATAGGGTAAACGGATACAATTTTTTGTATCAGACTAGCCCAGCTATAAGGCTAACAAAGGGCGGCAGTCTTGTTTGTTCTGGTTTATAAACCTTATTGTGAGGCAACCCTTGCCTAATTCCTAGGCTTAGGTATTTTTTTGAACTCCGGGTTTTCGCCAGTTTTCCAATACCCCAATGGGTTGCCTTTCATTGGTCTGTAGTCGAGTTTTCCTTTGCACTCGTCAATCGTATAAAAGGTAAGGGCATAGAGGTTTGCCCTATTCCTCCCACCGACGCGGGTACGAACAATCCAGCCAATATTTTGAAGCTCGTCGCAGGCTCTTTCAATAGTAGCTCTGGATTTCCATCCTCGATTCTTTAATAACCCCCATGCGCAGCACAAGTCGCCGTTATTATTTCCGCGATATTGGCCTAGTAGCTCGAACAATAGCGCCTTGGCAGACATACTGAGCTTATAGAAGCTTTCATGTGTGGCACAGGAGTGAGGCCAAGCACAGAATCCGCCTCGTTCTCGCTTGTCTGCACTATCCTTCCAGCTTTTCTTTCCCATAGATGCACTGCTAAACCACTTGAACCTTAGAGTTTCTGCTCCGATTTATTTGTGTGCTTAGCCAATCGTCAATCTCAGATTCGACCCAGCCAACAGCGCGGCTATCAAGTGATATCGGTTTTGGGAACGTGCCTTCTGATATACGAAGGTAGATAGTTGAGCGAGAAAGACCAGTGCGAGTTTTTACCGTAGGAAGTCGTAGAATCGAATGAGCCATGTTAGTGCCTCCATGGGCGTTATTGAACATGGCTCAAGTATCGATTTATTTAAAATGTGTCACATTGTCTGTCATGTGACATAGTGTCTGACAAGCGT
>JAOUPJ010000008.1 GCA_029879945.1 Gammaproteobacteria bacterium | reverse complement strand
TACTAGTGTTTTGAACCGCGCTCTATAAGCACGCCCACGTCACGTGCACCGCGAATCGCGCCTGGCTTGGTGAGCTTAACCTTAACCCACGGTACATGAAACTCCTGCATAAGTATCTCTGCGATGCGTTCAGCGAGTGTTTCCACCAACTGAAATTCACTTTCTTCCACATAAGAAGCAATGCGTTTGGAGACCGCCTTGTAATCCAGGGTGTCGTCTATGTGGTCCGAATCGGCCGCTTTGCGTATATCGGTGGCCATCTCCAAATCGATGCTCACGGTCTGCTTGATACGCCGTTCCCAGTCGAAAATGCCAATGACGGCCTGAACTTGCAGTGCGTTTAGAAAAATAATATCCATTGAAATAGCGATTTCTTGAGGTCTAGGCTCTATAATCGCAGATGTCCCCATTTGGCACAACGCGAAGGTGAATTTTGGAATTCAGTGCGGTTGACTATGTTCTAATCATTGCAGGCTATCTCTTTGGCTCCATTGCCACGGCGATTGTGGTTTCCAAGCTCATGGGTTTACCGGATCCGCGTACCCTGGGTTCTGGAAATCCAGGTGCCACCAATGTCTTGCGCCATGGCGGTAAAAAGGCGGCGGCCATTACCCTGGTGGGTGACTGTATCAAGGGGGTGATCCCGGTTCTTATTGCCAAATTGTTTACCGATTCCGAGTTGGTGATAGCCCTGGTGGCTGGCGCGGCCTTTCTGGGGCACCTCTATCCCGTCTTTTTTGGCTTTCGCGGTGGAAAAGGGGTTGCAACGGCACTCGGGGTGTTTTTGGCGGTGGACTGGCGTGTTGGTCTCGCCACTCTGGGAACTTGGATTTTAGCTGCAATTGTCACCAAGATATCGTCACTATCGGCTCTTTTGGCGTCAATTATTTCGCCGCTCTATATGTGGTGGATCACCGGTTCGCAGAGCTATTTGATTTTAAACATACTACTCACCGTGCTTCTGGTCTGGCGACATCGTTCAAACATCCGCAATCTGCTCACCGGCAATGAAGATAAAATTGCCGGCCCCGACGAAGAAGACGTTTAAGATTTTTCCACCATTTTTGGTAAACTGTGCGGTCCTCGGGTTCGCATTGCGGAGCAAGCTTTGAAAAATCAAGTGTCAGAACTGGTCTCACTGGCCCTTCAGTCTCTTATTGAGCAGGGGCACATTCCAGCCGAGTCCCCCACGGATGTGTTGATCGAACACACGCGGGACAAGGCCCATGGCGATTTCGCCTGTAATGCCGCGATGCGGCTGGCCAAACTCGCCAAGTGCAATCCCCGCGAACTGGCCACCCGAATAGTGGAGAATTTGCCCGCAAACTCTTTTGTCACCAAAACAGAGATTGCGGGCCCCGGCTTTATCAATTTTTTTGTCGATGAAAGCGCTCAACGACAAATCATTAATACTGTTCTGGAGCAAGGGCGTGCCTACGGCACCCACCAAATCGGCGCAGGTAAAAAGGTCCAGGTGGAGTTTGTCTCTGCCAATCCCACCGGACCCTTGCACGTGGGTCATGGTCGCGGTGCGGCCTACGGTTCCGTCGTGGCCAGTCTGCTTAAGGCGGCCGGTTTTGAGGTGCATCGCGAATATTATGTGAACGATGCCGGTCGACAGATGAATATCCTGGCGGCATCGGTATGGCTGCGTTATCTGGAGTTGTGCGGCGAGTCATTCGCTTTTCCCGCCAATGGTTATAAGGGCGACTACATTCGCGACATCGCCCAGGAATTAAGGCAGGCCCACGATAATCGTTTTCATCGCAAAGCAGAGGACGTGTTCCAGGGCGTGCCCGAAGATCTCACCGACGCCAATCCCCAGGGTGATAAAGAAGCCCATATCGATGCGCTCATCGAAAAGGCCAAATCCTTATTGGGGGCGGCCGATTATCGGGCGGTCTTTGGTAAAGGCTTGAACACGATTTTGGACGATATCCGTGATGACCTGGCCGAATTTGGCGTGGAATACGATGAATGGTTCTCCGAGCAAAGCCTTAGTGACAACGACCAGATTCAGATTGCCATCGATGAGTTGAAAGAAAAGGGCTTTATCTACGAAGAAGGTGGAGCGCTATGGTTTCGATCCACTGATTTTGGTGACGAGAAAGATCGGGTTGTGGTCCGAGAAAACGGCCAGATGACCTATTTCGCCTCGGACATCGCCTATCACCTGAACAAGTATCAGCGGGGCTTTGATCAGCTTATCGATATTTGGGGGGCGGACCACCACGGCTATGTGCCGCGCGTGCGGGCTGCCATCGAAGCGCTAGGCAAGTCCACCGACGATTTTCATGTTCTATTAGTGCAATTTGCCATCCTCTACCGCGGGGGGCAAAAGGCGCAGATGTCTACGCGCAGCGGTGAATTTGTTACCTTAAGAGAACTGCGTGACGAAGTGGGCCGGGATGCGGCGAGATTTTTTTACATCATGCGCAAGTCGGAACAACATCTGGATTTTGATCTGGACTTGGCCAAGTCCCAGTCCAGCGACAATCCTGTCTACTACATTCAATATGCCCATGCACGTATCTGTAGTGTATTTCGTGGCCTGACCGAGAGCGGGCAACACTATCACCCCAAGCAGGCAGAAGGCGTTTTGCATCGATTAGACACGGAACACGAGCAGAGCTTGATAAAATCCCTGGCCCGTTATCCTGAAGTGATCAAGGCGGCTGCGCTCAACCATGAGCCACATCAACTCGCGCAGTATTTGAGAGACCTGGCCAACGATTTTCACACTTACTACAATGCACATCGCTTTCTCATTGAAGACGAAGAGCTGCGCAATGCAAGATTGCATCTGATTTCTGCAACGCGTCAAGTTCTGCAAAACGGACTAGCCATCATTGGAATCGCTGCGCCCGAGGCAATGTAAGTGGCGGTCAAAAAAAAGCGACAGGCTACGGTCAGTGACAAGCCTGGTGTAAAGAAGCGCAACAGACAAGAGGGTAATAGCCCAAACTGGGTTTGGCTGTTTTCAGGTATTTTTGTTGGATTATTCATTGCTGTCATCGGAATTTTGGTGTGGAAAAAAAGCGAGACCCATTCCGTGGAACTGGCTAGTGTCAAAGAAACACCCAAGGCCAAGCCCACCGTGAAAGAGGCCAAAGAAACAAAAGGGACTGAATTTGAGTTTTTTGAAATACTGCCCGAACTGGAAGTGTTGGTTCCAAACAGTATTACAGCAGACAAGCTGGAACTAAAACCGGGTGAACGCTACATGTTGCAAACTGGGTCGTTTAAAAACAGAAAAGATGCTGAGAGCCGCAAACTTGAGCTCGCTTTTCTGGGTATTGAATCCACGATCCAAACTGTAACCATAGACGAAAAGCAGACCTGGCACCGGGTCAAGGCTGGGCCTTTTGACTCCGCCACCGAATTGAATCGAGTTCAAGATATATTAAAGAAGAAGGGAATAAAGACCTTACGTGTTAAGGTAAAGGGGTAAGTATGAAATCAATTGTTAAATTAGTGTCCATCATCGCCGCGTCAATTATGTTAAACGCGTGTGGTCCGAGTAGCAGTCCGGAAAATGCGCTGGCAAAAGAACTGGCTGAAAACTTTCTCGCAGCCACTCATACAGGAAAAATTGACGAGGCCATGGCCATGGCGCATCCCGAATTTTTCGGTTCACGTCAGCCCAATGATTGGAAAAATTACTACTCCATGGTAGACGAGCACTTAGGCAAGTTTGAATCCATGACCTTGAAAAAAGGTTTGGCAGACGAAAAACTGACAGGCATTTTCTATATGTATCAGTTTAATGCCAAATATGAAAAAGGATTGGCCAAGGAAATGGTCACCATGATACGTCGAGTCAATGACGACAAGCCCTTGCGTGTTTTTGGTCATCGCATCGACTCCAGTAAACTGCCTAGAGAAGAGTAGGTAACACCGATGGCTCGTACTGGAATTTATGCTCTAGTCTCTGGTCTCGTGGTCGTGGCCTTGCTGATAGTGTCTGCTCAATTTGCTTCAAAGGAACCGCCGCCTCCCGTGTTACCTGCGGGTAGCGAAGGGATCGTGATAGAAAATCCGCCCGAGCCTGTTCCACAGTTCGCATTCTATGATCAGGATGGCAAGAAATTTACTGAGCAGGCCTTTAAGGGGAAATGGAGCCTTTGGTTTTTTGGCTACACCAATTGTCCCGATGTGTGTCCGACTTCCATGATGGTGATGAACCAGGTTGCTAAATACAACGATTTACCCGATACACAATTTGTGTTTACCAGCGTGGACCCGAAGCGCGACAAACCCGCCGCTTTAAAAGAGTTCGTGACTCATTTTAATCCCAAGTTTATTGGAACCAGTGGGGAAAAAGCAGAGATTGATAAGTTTGTTGAGACGTTTGGTGTGGTCTACGGATTTGAAGGGGATACCAACACAGACGACTATGTGGTTACCCATTTTGGTGCTATCTATATTATTGGGCCAAAAGGGGTTTCCCGAGCCTACGTCCTGCCGCCGCATGATTACAAACGGGTGTTGGATACCTATCTCTTGGTGAGAAATCATTATGAAAAATCTTAGTCTGGTAGTTTTTCTGTTGGCATCATTTTCCGTTTTTTCGGCTGAGAATGATGTGCAATTGGAAAATATGTGGATTCGATCAGGTCCACCTAATGCTAAAGTGCTTGCGGGCTACGGGGAGATCAGGAATTCAGGCTCTGTTGCGGTAACGATTGCATCCATTAGCAGTTCGGATTTCGAAAAAATAGAATTACACGAATCCATGATACACAATGGTATGGTCATGATGCACGAAGTTGAAGATAAGACCATAAAGGCAGGCTCTTCAATCACGCTTGAATCCAACAGTTATCACTTAATGTTAAAAAAACCCGGTAAGAAATTGAAAGCGGGAGACAAAGTAAACTTGGTTTTCAAATTTACGAATGGAAGTTTCGTCGAGACGCGAGTTGAAATAAAAATGCAAGACCAACCCGCTACGGGCCATGGCCATAATCATCACTAACATTATGGGCTGATTGTTGAAAAGGAAATTCGGTGCAATGAAAAAATTGATCTCGATTCTTTTGGTGCTTGTATCCTCTAATGCGCTTTCTGCTCTTCCTAAACAAGCCGTCTTGCCGGCGGAGTTGGCTCATAAGGCGGTGATTGCTGCGGTTGATCAATGCAGAAAGAATGGATACACCGTTTCTGCTGCCATTGTGGATGTCTCTGGGGTTCTGCGTGCGCAGCTAAGAGCGGATAGCGCTGGTGCCCACACGCTTGATAGCAGTTTCAAAAAGGCCTATACCTCCGCGAGCCTAAAAGACAGCACGCAAAATTTGGCGAACCTTATCCACAAAAAACCCGAGCTGCAAACATTGCGTGATATGAATAACTCTATTTTGTTATTGGGCGGTGGTTTGCCGATAGTCATGGATAATGAAGTTGTGGGTGGTATCGGCGTGGGAGGTGCTCCCGGGGCCCATCTGGATGAAGCATGTGCGAAGGCTGCTTTGCAAGCGATCGGCGCTGTCATTGAGTCGGAAAAATAAACTGTCTCCTGTGCCTCAATTTCGAACTTGCCATGTCACCTGATTGTTACCGGCTGTAATTTTTTTATCTAATAGCCATTTCATGGCGTCCTCCGCGTCTTCTTCGAACCAGGCCCTTGCCGAACCGAGTCGGTAACTGTATCCCCATGTATCCATGTCTTGCATCATACGGTCTCGTCCGCATTCTGAAAAAAAATCGGCGAGCAAGATTTGTAAATAGTTGACGGCATTCTCTTCGTCATAATCACCGCCTGCGTTAGTATGGAGGCCGGATCGGCGAGTTGCGTCCATACAGATGTAGTGACAACTTTCATGGAGTGCTGAATGTAGGGGTGTGTCCCCGCGAATATACAAATTATTGTCTACAAGACCTGCTTCGCAATCGCCCCAAAAGCTACCTGGTATTTCTCGATTGTCTTGCACTAAAACGATTGCCAAACCAAATCGGCCGAGAACATCCTTCAGCACGGCTTGATCTACCTCTTTGCAAAGCAGAACGTTGTTACTCATGGGTGTTACGTAGACTCTCGATACTCTCTTCCCAGTTTTGCCCATCGAACTGGGTGAGCGTCACGTTTAGATCATAAAAATTATCCAGGCACCTCACGTTCACGCTGATCCCGTCGGGATGGGATCTGGGAATATAAAAAGACTTAATGCCGCAGATATTACAGAAGTAGTGCTTGGCCTCATGGGTATCAAAGGTGTAAAGCGATAGCTGCTCCTTCCCTTGAATCAGGTGGAATTTCTCTTTGTTTATGATCAAGTGTAAATAGCCGGATTTGGAGCAAATAGAGCAATTGCACTCCACCACATCCAGGTTTTGAGGGGCCTTCACGCTGTATCGAACTGCCCCGCAATGGCAGCCACCCGAATAGTCTTGCATATTGTGTTCTGTGGGTTTCATGGGGGTGATTATACGGTATTTTTTCAGGGTGCCGAAAAGTGTTCAAAATTGCCCGATTCTACGGTCTAAGCTACAATGCCCGTCCAAAATAGAACGCCACTGCGCGTGGCCGAGCACAGACCTTGGCTTTGCTTGGCTAATAATGAATCGTAAAAACAGGTGGTTATGATAGATTACAAGGCTGAGGAGCAACGGCTGCTCAAGTTTCTACTCACTTCGGGCGCGTTTTTCTTTATCGGAACCGTACACGGCGTATTGCAGGTCGTTCGCCCCATCCGAGCCTACCTGGATTCCATCGGTAGTCCCTATGGTGGTCCCGGTCACATGATCGACCCGTTGGCCCATGCCCACATCAATGTCGTGGGGGGTGTGGTCCTCCTTCTTATGGCCGCCACGTATTACCTGTTTCCCCGGATTACCAACAAGCCATTGTGGTCATATAAACTGGTAGAGCATACGTATTGGTGGACAACCATAGGCATGATTGGCTTCTACACTACCCTGCTAATTTTTGGATTTTGGGAAGGACACTTGATGCTGAATGCTACGATGGAAGAGATGGCTGAGGTACACAAGTATTACGCCCGTATCATCCCCATTGTTGCGAATATTATGGGTGTTGGTTTCTGGATATATTTTTTCAATATCTTTATGACCTACAGAAAGGTAAAAAAAGAACGTGGCCAATAAAGAAGAACTTTGCCCCTGTCCGCGACACTTTCCAGACTGGGATGATAAAGACGTGGACCTGGCTGGTCAGTGCGTACATATCATGCCCATTGCTGCATTTATCAAAATGCCGCTTTCGTTTGAGACCTATTTGAAAAAACAATCCATCAATGTGGACGAGCTAGGGTTGAAAGAACTGTGGCCAAATTTTGTGTTAACCCGTACGAAGATGTGGGGCGGGGAGATCATTCGTTTTCTGGAAGATTCCGATTCGCCTTCGCGCATGGTCCAGTATCTTCCGCCTCCCTTTACAGTTCATGGCTTGATGCATCACGGTGGGATTGGCACGGTGACCAAATCCGTGCAAACGCAACAGGTCAAGTTAATCGAGCAGGGCCGGCGTGTACAAGAGCTTTACATGGCTCACCTGACCTGCCCACGTTGTGAGGAAGAACGGGGTGGTGAAAAAATTCTTCTGGTGAGGCGCTGGGTTGCCAGCAAAGCCCTGCAATCTCGCGTTAAAAAAATGAAAAAGCCTGCCAACACTGAGGCTACGAGCCAGTAGGCTTGGGCCTGTTATTGGGTTTTCGATTTCGGCTTCTTCTATTGCTTGAATTATCGCCTCGTTCCTTGGAACCCCTGCTCGCCTGTCCGGTTTTTTGTGGGTGGCGATTCCCCTTGTGGGCGGGTTTCCTGGTCGATTGAACCGGGGGTTTGGGTTTTTCCAGTAGCTCTGGGTCTACCGAGGCCCGGGGAATCTTCATATTGATGTAACTTTCAATCTCTGGCAGTGAAAATGCGTAGGTTTCACACACAAAGCTGATGGCTATACCCTTGTGACCGATTCTGCCGGTTCTGCCAATTCGATGCACATAGTCTTCAGGGTCCTGAGGCAAGTCGTAATTGACGACATGGCTCACTTCGGGAATGTGCAGACCTCTTGCGGCCACATCGGTAGCCACTAGCACAGGCAGGTCTCCCTTTTCAAAATCCAGCACCAGCTTTTGTCGCTTCTTCTGAGGGACATCACCGGACAAAACTTTCGCGTGGATATCATTGCCTTCCAGGTAGCGACTTACCAAGTCTGCTTCGTGTTTGGTGTTTAGGAATACGATGGTGCGTTCTGGATTGTCTCGCTTTATGAGGCCTATCAGTAAGGGTATTTTTTCGCTATTGGCAGGATAATATACGATCTGTTCAATACTGCTGGCAGAGACCTGTTCTTCGTCAGCACTCACAACAACAGGGGCACCCAAGTGTTCGTAGGCCAGTTCGATGACGCGATAAGAGAGTGTGGCAGAAAAGAGCAGATTGAGTCGATTGTCGGCCGGGGGCATGCGTCTGAGTAAAAAGCGGATGTCTTTGATAAAACCCAGATCCAGCATTCTGTCTGATTCATCTAAAACCAACACTTCAATTTCATTTAAGGAAAAGACACGTTGTTTGTAGTAATCGATAATTCGGCCCGGTGTACCAATAAGTATATCCGCCCCGTTTTTTAAATGGTTTCTTTGTTTCTCATAATCTGCGCCCCCGTATGCCAGGGCGATTTTCAAATCCAGATCACTGGCCAAAATCTGTGTTTCACGTTCTATTTGTAGGGCGAGTTCACGTGTTGGAGCCAGTATTAGCGCGCGAACCGGTGAGGAAGCCCCTTTCTCCTTGCCTGCTTTCGAGGTGTTGTTGAGTAGGGTGTTGATGGTGGCAATCAGAAAGGCAAATGTTTTACCGCTGCCTGTACGTGCCTTGCCTATGAGATTCGTTCCCGAAAGCGCTTTAGGAAGGGCTTGTGCCTGGATGGGTGTACAATAGGTAAACCCGGCCTTATCCAAGGCGCTTAAAATTTTAGGATTTATTGCTAATTCACTAAAACGTGATGTAGTTAAATGATTAGTAGACATTCAGTTGTTAACATTTACCATAGTAGGGTTGTTTGTAAAGAGATAAGTATAAAATTTCTATCAGCGGGCACGAATTTCCTTTACAGAGTTGGCTCCAAGCCCTTATTATCGTTCCAGAATCTGTTAGGGACTTGCAAACGCTAAGGATTTGAGCTGCAATATAAGTGGACTCGAGGCAGATAGTAGCATGTTTAGGTAGGACGATGTGGTGATTTGGGCTACGGCGGGTCTACTTCCTCAACACACAAGGTGTTCTTCATTTCTTTAGTCGAAACAAACAAGTTTGCCAGTCTGTACTGGCATAAAAATTGGTTTAGTATAGTTATCCAGCGATTTTGGAGGCGCATAACAAGGTGAGTGATAGTATAGTCTATGTAACAGACGGCACTTTTGAAGACGAAGTACTGAAGGAAGAAGGTCCGGTACTCGTTGATTATTGGGCAGAATGGTGTGGCCCTTGTAAAATGATTGCGCCCATACTGGATGAGATTGCCGAGGAATACGGTGGCAAGATAAAGGTCGCTAAACTTAATATTGACGAAAACCCAGCAACACCACCAAAATACGGTATTCGGGGCATCCCGACGCTGATGTTGTTTAAAGGTGGAAATGTGGAAGCCACGAAAGTGGGTGCAGTATCAAAATCCCAACTCACGGCGTTCATTGATAGCAATTTGTAAGTTTGGGGCTGCTTCCCCGAATAGCAGTTTACCTCAAGGGTAGGCTGGATTTTGACTAGACGAAATTGTCGATCGATGATACCTTTTGCAGTGTAGGCATAAATAAAACATCGTATCGGCTCCACACAGATCCAGCGTAATCAACGTATTTCTGGGCTATATGCTTAGCTGATTTCACGTACACGTCATTAATTCAATCAATCCATTGTATCGTTAAAGTGTAATAATCTATGAATTTAACAGAGTTAAAGAAAAAACCTGCCAGTGAGTTAATTGCACTGGCTGCTGAGATGGGTATAGAGGGCATGGCCCGGTCTCGTAAGCAAGACGTTATTTTCGGTATATTAAAGGCCCATGCCCGCAAAGGGGAAGACATCTACGGTGATGGTGTCCTGGAGATACTACAGGATGGGTTTGGCTTTTTACGGTCTGCCGATAGCTCTTACTTGGCAGGGCCAGATGATATTTATGTCTCACCCAGCCAGATTCGTCGATTCAGTCTGCGGACAGGTGATACCGTAGCAGGAAAAATTCGACCACCCAAAGAAGGGGAGCGATATTTTGCCTTACTCAAAGTGAATGAAATAAACTTTGAGCCCCCAGAAAATGCAAAAAATAAAGTTTTATTCGAAAATCTAACACCCTTATTCGCCAAAAGCAGGTTGAAAATGGGTGTGGGCAACGGTAGCACTGAAGACCTTACCGCCCGAATTATCGATTTGGTATCCCCAATTGGTAAAGGGCAGCGCGGTTTGATCGTGTCGCCTCCCAAGGCGGGTAAGACAATGATGTTGCAGAACATTGCCCATTCCATCACTACCAACCATCCCGAGTGTTCATTGATCGTTTTATTGATAGACGAGCGTCCTGAAGAAGTGACTGAGATGGCCAGATCTGTGAGGGGTGAGGTGGTTTCGAGTACGTTTGACGAGCCTGCTTCCAGGCATGTCCAGGTTGCTGAGATGGTTATCGAAAAGGCCAAGAGGCTCGTAGAGCACAAGCAAGATGTCGTAATTCTCCTCGATTCCATCACCCGTTTAGCGCGCGCATACAACACTGTCATACCGTCCTCAGGAAAGGTCCTTACGGGTGGTGTGGATGCCAATGCCTTGCAACGGCCAAAGCGTTTCTTTGGTGCAGCACGAAACGTGGAAGAGGGTGGCAGTCTTACCATTCTGGCGACAGCGCTGATCGATACAGGGTCTCGTATGGACGACGTGATCTTTGAAGAATTTAAAGGCACGGGTAATATGGAATTGCATCTGGATCGTAAGATTGCAGAGAAGCGCATCTATCCAGCCATTAATATCAATCGCTCCGGTACTCGCCGTGAGGAATTGCTGACTACGCCTGAAGAGCTGCAGAAAATGTGGATACTTCGCAAACTGCTGCATCCTATGGAAGAGCTGTCTGCGATGGAGTTCCTGTTGGATCGTCTGAAAGATACCAAGACCAACGAAGAATTTTTCGATGCGATGAAACGGTAGACGAGCAGGAATGCCCGATTCCTGAGAGAGTGCTATGCGTGTACCGCGTTTATTTGTATCCGTTCCGATACAGCCCAATGCTACGCTTATTCTTCCGGAGGCCAATGCGCGTCACCTGATTACTGTGCTTAGGCGCAAAGAAGGTGACCCTCTACAGGTCTTTGACGGAAGTGGTCTAGAGTGCGAGGCCTGTGTTAAATCCATTTCAAAAAGACGAACGGAGATTGCGGTCCAAGCCTCTTTAGATCTGAATCTAGAGTCTCCCTTGAAGATTACTCTGGCTCAGGGAATCGCCAAAAGCGATAAAATGGACTGGATTATCCAAAAAGCGGTTGAACTGGGTGTGTCCAGCATCCAGCCCCTATTTACCGATAGAACAGTGGTGCGCTTGGATGAAAAACGCATTGAAAAGCGTTTGATTCACTGGCAAGGCGTGTCGATTTCCGCGACAGAACAATGCGGTCGCAATATTTTAACCCCGATTCATTCGCCGGTAAGCCTGAAAGAATGGTTTGCCTCCAGAACTGCGGATTCCCAGGGTATGATTTTGCACCCTGGGTCAGCATCCAGGCTCAGTGAGCTCAAGATCCATGTCGCCAGGCCCCTGGACTTGTTGATAGGTCCTGAAGGGGGCTTGAGTCCCGATGAGCGGGAGCAGGCTGTGCTGCAGGGTTTCTATGCAGTGCGACTGGGTCCCCGAATTATGCGTACCGAAACGGCGTCCATCGCGGCCTTGGGTCAGATCCAGGCGCTGTGGGGGGATATTTAAGAAACAGTAGCTTCAGAGCCGATGCTGGCCGGTAAATATACCTCGAAATTAGAATGTGTTTAATGTTGACTAATTAACTAAGATATTATAATCTTTAATAACTGAGGAATCGACTAAGGTATTTGTTAAGCTTTATTTTCTAAAGGCACGAACATGAGATTACAAGGAAAAGCAAGAATTGCTACGATGGCAATGATGGACATAGCAGTCAGTCAGGGTAGAGGCCTGGTTACCATCGCCGAGATCGCTGAGCACCTGAATATATCGTTGTCATATCTGGAACAGCTCTTTGCCGAACTCCGGAAATCCGGTCTGGTCAAGGGTACTCGTGGGCCGGGTGGTGGCTATACACTGGCCAGGAATTCGAATGAAATCTCTATTTTTCAAATAATTGAGGCCGTGGACGATAAAGCTATAGAGGCAGGTGAAGACGAAATTGCCTATCCGCCTAACCGAATGTGGAACCGACTGGCAGGCTCTCTAAACGGATTCTTGTCGGATATTTCCCTGGGGGATTTGATTGCGCAGTCAGCGATGGTGAAGTCCCGCGCATTGGATGTTGATTCAGAGAGTACTGAAAGTTCGATTGTAGCAGCTTGATTCGTTTAAAATTTTACTATCAGTCTGCAAAATTGATTGGGCAAAAACAGTACATTTAGTTAAAATACTCCTCTAGATACTAGGAGCAAGAAAAATGGCATACAGCGATAAAGTGCTGGACCACTACGAAAATCCGAGAAATGTGGGCACCCTGGACAAGCAAGACGCCTCTGTGGGGACCGGTATGGTTGGTGCTCCCGCCTGTGGCGACGTAATGCGTCTGCAAATTAAGGTTGGCAAGGGTGGTGTAATTGAAGACGCCAAATTCAAAACCTATGGCTGTGGTTCTGCCATCGCATCCAGTTCTCTCTTGACCGAATGGGTTAAGGGGAAAACGCTGGAAGAGGCCACGCGAATCAAGAATACCGATATCGCTGAAGAATTAGCCCTGCCCCCGGTCAAGGTCCATTGTTCGGTCTTGGCAGAAGATGCAATAAAGGCGGCCATAGATGACTATATGAACAAACAAGTCGGAGATAAGCGAACCGGTACCGACTAGGTTAACATCTAATTTTTCTAAGGAAAGCCAGGTTGATACCTGGCTTTTTTATTTAGACGCGGAATTTTAATTGCATTCAAGCCTAAACATTTACCCTGATGAAACTCAATCGTGCAAATTGATTTAGACTACGCGCCACACTCAGCATTGTCTCTGGAGCCCGGAGAAAAAATTGTCCATATGAGCGAGGATAGGTTTGGCAAAATCTCGGTTGTAGACTCTGAACTGACACGCACACTGTATTTTAATAGCGCCAATAAACAGAGCGCGATGTATAAACCCCACTCGAAACTCCTCATGCTGAAATACACGCATGCCATGTGTCTGGCATTGGTCTTTCTGGCATCCAACAGGAGGACATTGATTATGGGTCTGGGAGGGGGTGCCTTACCCAAGTTTTTAAATTGGCACTATCCCGAGACGCCTATCGACGTAATAGACAGCCGGAAAAAGGTCATTCAGATCGCTCACACCTATTTCGATGTCCCTGAAAATGACCCAAATCTTAGAATTTTGCATGGTGATGCTGGGGCATTTGTGGTAAATTCGCGCAACAACAGAGCGGGTATTTATGATCTGCTCCTGGTGGACCTGTTTAGCGCCACTGGCCCAGCCAGCATTCTGAGAGATCGAGCATTTTACTATTCGCTACCGAATCTCCTTAGTACCAATGGAATTGTTGGTGTGAATCTTTGGAGTCAGGGTAGAACCTATTTACAATATCGCCGATTGTTGGAGCATGCTTTTCCAGGTCGCGTATTGGAGTTGAGCGTAGGATCAAGCAAATCCGGAAATGTGATTTTGTTTGGTTTTAATAGTTCAGAGTGCACAAAGAATCTCTATCAATATATGGATAAGGCGGTTCTGTTGCAAACAAAGACTGGACTAAAAATGGTTCAGTACTTCAATCGTTTGCTGACTCAGAACAGGCCACTGTGGCAAAGAATTTTATTGCCGGGTACGGTTTTTCCGCGATTAAAAAGTTGATTTAAAGAGCTGGGAGTTTAGTCGATGCAAATATTCGGACGTGTGGTAGCTGTTTTTCTAGTTTTGCTTGGCTTTGCCCCTTTTTCAAATGTTGTCGCTGATACCACCCAGGTATTTTATGGAAAGCTCCATATTTCTGCCGACGCCATACAGTTTGAAAAATCAAAAGAAGATCGCAAACTTTTAAGTAGCAATTCCACAAGAGTCGGCTTCAAAGGTTCAGAAGAGCTGGGTGAAACTATGAAGGCCATCTGGAAACTGGAAGGTGGCCTGGATCTGACGGGAGAGACCAGTGGATTTACTGTTCGAAATCGCTACTTGGGATTAATAAATCCACTTGGTATGGTAGTGGCCGGTGTTCATGATACCCCCTATAAATCTCTAGGCGCGAAATTCGATATTATGCCCAATACCATTGCTGATAGACGATCCATTTTGGGCAATGTAAATGGAACACGGTATTTGGATAATCGCGCTGAAAACGCATTGATGTACGTTTCACATGTAATTTCAGGGCTAGAGTTGAGATTTATGGCTTCGTCGGGCGGAGCCCAGGAAGAGGGTACTGAGGGGGGGATCGATAAGAATCCTGTCAACAGTTTTAGTGCAATCTATAAAGGAAATGCTGGATTTCTGGGTGCGGCCTACGAAGAAAATGTCAATGTGGGCGTGGATGGGGTAAGGCTTGCCGCAGGATTTGCCTTAACGGCGTCAAAAATGTTTATTGTTTATGAGCAATTGGGTGCCAAAAAAGATGGCAACAACTTGCATGAAAGAGCTTCATATGGCTTAAGTGCCATGCATAGAATTTCAAACACCACTTTAAAAATACAAGCCTTAAGAGCCGATGATTATTTTGAATCAAGAGACTCATCAGGAACGCTATTGGCAGCGGGAATCACCCAGCATTTAGGCAAGCAAGTCGATCTTTATACGGTTGTTGCACGTATGGATAATAAAAAGACTTCTGAGTTTCCCTTGCGTGGTTCATCAAGTCCATCAACGGGAACAAATGGTGAGTTCTATGCAACTGATGCGGCGGGCAGTGATATTACTGGGGTTTCGTTAGGTATGGTCTATACATTCTAAAATGGATTTGTCTTTATAATTAGAAATCCAGCACCCGATTATATTTGATCAGAAAAGCAGAACTAGCCAAGTTGGGTTCCGCATCACTCAAAAGAAGCTCGGCGCTAACATACTTAAAGTTTCGATTGATTGTTAAACTGCTAATACGCCTTTCATCAATGCCTATATTGTCTACCTGATTTATTCGAACACTCGCAGTCAAGTCTCTATTTAACAGGAAATGGGCATTTAACTCGGTTGTCTTTCGATTTAACCGGCTTTGATAGTGCGCGTTAAGGTTAATCCAACTGTTTACATGAAATCGGGAGTGATAGTTTGTGGTTTCGATATCCTGGTTTTCTGATAAAGACCATCTGAAAAAAAGCCTACCAAAGGAATCTTCAAAAGAAACTTTGTCGGTGACGTCAACATCTTTATTCTCCATGTCTGTCTCTACACGATTAATCCGGATTCGAAAGTTGTGCTCATGTAGTGAGTGTGAAAAGGAAAACTCTCCGTCCCTAAATCCGTCTCCGATAAAATATTGGTAAGCAACCTGTCTATATGTGGTTCTAAATTGTGAAATGCCATCAAAAATGTAAACGCTATCGTACCTGTATTGGGTTGCGTTGTAGGCAAAAGCCAGCTTGAGTTGATCTAGGGAAGTCGTGTAACCGGTAGAGAGATCTTGTATAAAGCCATTTTCCTGAAAAATGGCATTGGTAGTCGCATACATTCCCAGCGGTGTGTTATAGCTAAGACCTGCGTGCACAGTGGTGCCTGATTCAGTGCGCTCTGCGATGTGATAAAAATTATCTTTGAGCAGATCGGTTACTGATTGGGACCAGGCATTGGTGCTTATTCCTATAATTACCAGGCCAAGCAGCCATTTTAATTTTATGTGATTTCTATTAGGCATATTTATAACCGCATAGATGCACAGCGTGTGTGACTGTCTATGTATAGAAATCTTGTCGAGACATGAGGTCGAAAACTGAACAAGTCGGTGCTTGTTTCTACCGAGACTGTGACTAGGTAGGCAGAAAAGGATTAGAATGGATATATTTGATTAACAAATAACCAGTAAAAATAAAGGGATTGGAGAATTCGATAGGTAATGGTGCCCCCGGTAGGACTTGAACCTACGACCAACGGATTATGAGTCCGCTGCTCTAACCAACTGAGCTACAGGGGCAGAAAAGACGCGCTATTTTAGCAATATTTTTACCTACATCGAAATTTTTTGCGGGTTCGAGCCTAAGTTGAGCCATAATTATTGTCTGGGTTGTCTGTCTGTGGCGAAGCGACCGACTATCCAGTACAAGTTAAGAAAAAAGCGGAATTGGGTCCACCCAATCCCGCTTTTTTTAGCACAGTCCCACTAAGATTTTTATTCGAGAAAACTTCTCAACTGTTCCGATCGGCTGGGATGTCTGAGCTTACGAAGCGCTTTGGCTTCGATCTGCCGTATACGTTCCCGTGTGACATCAAACTGTTTGCCCACCTCTTCAAGGGTGTGGTCGGTGTTCATGTCGATGCCAAAACGCATACGCAGAACCTTGGCCTCCCGCGCGGTTAACCCTTCCAGCACACCCAAAGTAGATTCTCTCAGGCCTTCAAATGTCGCCGAGTCTCCTGGAGACATGATGTTTTGGTCCTCAATAAAATCCCCCAGATGAGAGTCTTCATCGTCTCCAATGGGTGTTTCCATCGAGATGGGTTCTTTAGCAATCTTGAGTACCTTGCGAATCTTGTCTTCCGGCATCTCCATTCTGGCTGCCAGCTCTTCCGGCGTGGCCTCTCGACCCATTTCCTGCAGCATTTGCCGAGAAATACGATTGAGCTTATTGATCGTTTCGATCATATGAACCGGAATTCGGATCGTTCTGGCTTGGTCCGCAATGGAGCGGGTGATAGCCTGGCGTATCCACCAAGTCGCATAAGTAGAAAACTTGTAACCGCGTCGGTATTCGAATTTATCCACTGCCTTCATCAATCCGATATTACCTTCTTGAATCAGATCAAGAAATTGTAAACCCCGATTGGTGTATTTCTTGGCAATGGCGATAACCAGCCGTAGGTTTGCCTCAACCATTTCCTTTTTGGCTCTGCGGGCCTTGGCTTCACCGATAGACATCTGACGATTGATATCTTTCAATCGGCTAATTGGCATATGACAGCTTTGCTCAATAGTAAGCAGTCTTTCCTGTGCCATTTGTATCTCATCACGGAAATTTTTTAACGCAGTAGTATAATCTGCCCCGGTTTGGACAACCGAATCCACCCAGTCTTTATTGGTTTCATTCTCAGGGAAAGAGCCAATAAAGTCTTTGCGAGGCATTTTCGCTTGGCGTACGCACATGCCCATGATGCTACGCTCCTGCTCCCTTACACGATCGAGTGTTTCGCGCATGCTGGCAACAGTGCTTTCTACAAAACGGGGGGCCAGTTTCAGTTCTAAAAACCTTTCTCTGACCTTGGTCTGCTTGTTAATTGCTTTCTCGTGATCAAGGCCGTGCTTTTCACCTAGCTTTTTGTAGTCTTCATGCAGCTTTCGGATCTCGCCGATACGTTGCGCCGCCTCTTCAGGATCTGGGCCGGTATCGGGAGCCACTTCCTCGGCGGAGTCATCTGTTTCTTCGCTTGTGTTAACCGTATGCGTGGCAATTTCATCACTGGCATTGGGATCGATAAAGCCAGTAATAAGATCCGTTAAACGCATTTCCTCCCGCTCGACCAAATCTGCAGCGGCAAGAAATATGGCTATTGTAGACGGGTTTGAGGCAAGCGCTTCGAGCACCTGCTTTAACCCTTCTTCTATACGTTTGGCGAGTAAAATTTCACCCTCTCGCGTAAGCAGTTCCACAGTACCCATTTCTCGCATATACATGCGGACAGGGTCGGTGGTGCGTCCGAACTCGGTGTCGACTTGGGCTAAGGCTGCTGCGGCTTCTTCGGCGGCGTCCTCATCGTCTGTGACGGACGCATCGCTCATTATCATAGAGTCAAGATCGGGCGCTACCTCGTGTACAGGTATACCCATGTCATTGATCATGCTGATAATGTCTTCTATCTGTTCTGGGTCGACGATTTCATCGGGCAGGTGGTCATTGACTTCTCTATAAGTGAGATAACCTTGTTCCTTGCCTTTTGCAATCAGTAGCTTGATTTGTGACTGCTGTTGTGAGTTCATAACACCTTGATTGATTAACCTTTATACACAAACAAAATAGCCGGGTAGTATACAGTAATTTTTTGTATGCCCCAAATCCACAAAATCCTTGGTCTTTATAGCGTCTTTTATAAGAAATATTGCAGTTAAAAATAGACCGCTTTTGTGGATTTATCCAATATTCACAGCAAATTAGCTCGGTTCTAACTAAGCGTTTAGTGCCAGTAATTGGAGCAGTTCCTTCTTCTCCTCAGTATTTAAGGACGAGTAACGTGATTTGTTTAACAATTCTTCCATTCTCCCCTCAAGGTTTTGTTGACCTATTTTCTTCAAAGATCCCCTGAATTCGGCTAGAACTTCCTGTTCACCCAAATGCAGATCCTGTTTTACGAGAGTGGCCAGTTGGTTTCCCGTTGGCGTGTCTCGCCAATGCTCCAGAATCCCCGCCGTTGTAATTTGGGGATGCGTTCTCACTAAGTCAATGATGTCTGAGAGCAATTGGACACCAGCAATCTCACTGGAGTTCGGTGGTAAATCGATAAAATCCTCATGAGCAAGATGTGGATAATGCAGTAACAGGGTGATGGCGCTGCGCACTGGTGACAAGGTAGGTCTTTTTCCTTGGTAGTTCTTAGACTTACGTTGAGTGCTCACTGGGGCGTTAGCGCCAAACTCTTCGGCTTTTCTGCCGGTGATCTTGCAGAGTTCCTGTATTAACAGGGCTCTAAAGGTGCTTTCTTCCTCCAATGCTTGAACAATCGGCTTGGCGAGCCTGACAAACTCGATTTTACTTTCCATTCCGCTGCCTGGAGATTGCTCCATCAAGTGCTGGATGACGAATTTCGACAGCGGAATCGATTGATCTATCAGCTGTTCCATCCCCTGTTGCCCGAATCTTCTGATGTAGCTATCCGGGTCTTCGCCTTCGGGCAAAAAGATGAATTTGAGTGAGATGCCGTCGCGAAAGCGGGGAAGGCAGTTTTCTACGGCACGCCAGGCGGCCTGCCGACCCGCACGGTCACCGTCAAAACAAAAGACGATATTGCGGGTGTGGCGTAACAAAAGCGAAAAATGTTGTTCGGTAAAGGCAGTGCCCAGGGCCGCTGTGGCATTAGGGACGCCGTGCTGCGCCAATGCGATTACATCCATATAGCCTTCTACGACCAGGATGGATTGCTGAGATAGCCGCTGGGACTTGATTTGATGTAGCCCGTAGAGCTCCTGGCCCTTTTTGAATACCGTCGATTCCGGCGAATTGAGATATTTGGGTTGCTCATCGCCCAGAGTTCTGGCACCGAAGCCTATGGTCTTACCCCGATGATTGCGGATGGGGAAGATGATTCGGTCGCGCATTAAATCATAAGGCCTATTACCATTTGAGTGTTTGCAGAGCCCCAGATTGATCAGGTTTTTTCTATCCTGGGGATTAGCACCAAATTCGCGGTTTAGACTGTCCCAGTCCGAAGGGGCGTAGCCCAACTCATACAAGGCGGCGGTCTGACCGCTGATACCTCTATTTTTCAGGTACTCCACTGCCTTGTTCTTTTCTGGGTGTTTACGCAGGGCAGACTGATAAAACCGGTTCACGCGCTCCAGTAGGGCGTAGAGTTGCTCTGTATCGGCTTGCGGGCCCGCGCCTTCATTAAAAGCGGGCTTAGTGACCGCTTCTGGTAGGCTAAGACCCACCTCCCTGGCCAATTCCTCTATCGCTTCGGGAAAGCTGAGGCGCTCGAACTCCATTAAAAAAGAGATCGCTGTGCCATGTGCGCCACAGCCAAAGCAGTGATAGAACTGTTTCTGTGGACTGACGGTAAAGGAAGGTGTCTTTTCGCTATGAAAAGGGCAGCAAGCCGAGTATTCGCGACCACTTTTTTTCAATGTGACGCGCCTGTCTATCACGCCGACGATATCGACACGAGACAGGAGGTCACTGATAAATTCTTCTGGAATTCGGCCGGACATTTCCACGCAAACCGGGGTAAAGACCAGCGATTATAGCGTGGCTTGTTAGCCAAAACAGCGTTTGGAAGTGGATTAGCCGGCGAGACGAGACTTTATTTTTGCGCTGACCGCGGACATATCGGCCCGCCCCTTGAGTTTGCCTTGTAGCACGCCCATGACTTTCCCCATGTCTTTCATGGAGTTGGCCCCCGTTTGGGTCAGGGCATCGCTAATGGCTTGGTCGATTTCGGCTTCGGAGAGGGGTTCGGGCATGAACTCACTAATAACGTCAATTTCAGCCGACTCTTTGGCAACCAGGTCATCTCGGCCTGCATCCTGGAATTGAGATATGGATTCGCGACGCTGTTTGACCATTTTGTCGAGCACTGCCAGGACTTGGGTGTCATCCAGCTCTATGCGCTCGTCTACTTCCTTTTGCTTAATGGCAGCGTTCATGAGACGAATAACGCCAAGACGCTCTTTCGCCTTGCTTCGCATGGCGTCTTTCATCGCGTCTTGGAGTTTGGCCTTTAGTGATCCGTCACTCATGGCGTGGTCAAATTTCCGGGCTGGTAGTGGGGGCGACTAGATCGCCATTTGGCGCTTGTTGCTGTCTACTCGCATGGTGCCACGTCCACGTACGCTACCTGTTTTAGACAGATCACGTGCAGTACGCTTCATCTGACGCTTAACCGCGGCAGCTTGCTTACGCTTCCGCACTTGAGTCGGTTTCTCATAGTGCTCACGACGACGGGCTTCAGACAATACACCTGCTTTTTCACAGGCACGCTTAAAACGACGCAATGCGACGTCAAATGGTTCATGGTCTTTAACTTTTACGGATGGCAAGTGATCACCCCTTCAGTTGGTTTCAGTCTTTCCCAATGGAATAGCTATATCGACGGCTATTCTAGAATCTGTACAAGTGGCGCTGCCAGTTTTTTAGGCACGGGCCACCGCGAACGGCGAATTCTACCGATTCGTGACGGTTTAGGCAATCAAACTCGGGGCCAGGAGGGTAAAATTGCGATAGAATTCACACTTTTTGAGAATATCATGATAGTTCTAGGCATTGAGACCTCGTGTGACGAGACCGGTGTTGCCGTGTACGACTCAGACCGGGGCTTAATCTCCCACGAAGTCTACACCCAGGCTGTCCACGCCGAGTATGGTGGGGTCGTACCTGAGCTGGCCTCTCGAGATCATATCCGCAAACTACCCGTTTTGGTCAAAGATGTCCTCGAGAAATCCCGGACCGGCCTTCGTGAGATTGATGGCATTGCCTACACTGCCGGACCCGGTCTGGCCGGAGCGCTGCTCGTGGGAACCAGCGTGGCACGCAGCATGGCATGGGCATTGGGAAAGCCAGCGATTGCCGTACACCATATGGAGGCCCATCTATTGGTGCCTATGATGGAAGATCCAAACCTGGAATTTCCCTTTGTGTGTCTATTGGTGTCGGGAGGGCACACGCAACTGGTCCATGTATCGGGCGTGGGGCGTTATCAGCTCTTGGGGCAATCTATTGATGACGCTGCCGGAGAGGCCTTTGATAAAACAGCTAAAATTCTGGGTTTGGGCTATCCAGGTGGCCCTGCCTTGGCAAGACTAGCTGAGCAGGGAACCCCGAATACATACAAATTTCCAAGACCCATGGTGGATCGGCCGGGATGCGACTTCAGCTTTAGTGGTCTCAAAACCTTTGCCCTGAATACCTGGAACGACTCCGGTCAGACTGAGCAGAACAAGGCAGATATTGCCCTGGCCTTTCAGGACGCTGTGGTAGATACGCTTTTAATCAAGTGTAAGCGGGCCCTGGAAAGCACCGGTGTGAAAACCTTGGTTCTGGCCGGGGGAGTAAGTGCAAACCAAGCTTTACGTGAACAGCTGCAAGTGTTTGGGCAAGAAAAGGGAGTACGAATCGCGTATCCCAGCCCCCAATACTGTACCGACAATGGGGCGATGATCGCCTATACTGGCAGCCTGCGCCTGATGGCGGGCGAGAGCCATTCGCAAAACACCTACACGGTAAAACCCCGGTGGCCCATGATTGAGTTAGGTCCCCCGGCGTAATCTCAACTCATGTCCATGGGGTCTACATCCAGATGCCAGCGTACTTTGCGTGAAAGGGGATGTTTTTCCATTGTTCTGAGGGCCAGGTGCAAGAACCGATGCAGCTCTGTCCTGTCTGCGCTGCAAATAAACCACTGAAAGCGGTAATGATTGGCCCTTTTTTCAAGGGGGGCGGGGATGGGGTCATAGGCCGTTATATGCTGCGTCATTCCTCCTAAGGAATTGCTCACCGCCTCGAGCAGATTTCTGGCGTCTGCGGCCTGGGCCGACTCGGCACGAAACAGCGCCGAGTAAGAATAGGGTGGGAAGTCGGCCTGCTGCCGTTCCGCCAGTGCCTGTCGGGAAAAGCCCTGGTAGCCATTTTCGAAAAGTGTTTTGAAAAAGGGGTGCTCCGGCTGATGGGTTTGTATATAGACATGCCCTGCCTTATCGGCGCGGCCTGCACGGCCGGCCACCTGGACCAATAACTGAGCCAGTCTTTCAGTGGAGCGAAAATCTGCGCCGAAAAGGCCCTGGTCGGCATCGATGACACCCACCAAGGTTAGATTTGGAAAATCATGCCCCTTGGCAATCATCTGTGTACCTAGCAAAATTTTGGGTCCCGGCTTTTCGATTTGTTGGAGTATCTCTTCGAATGCGCCACGCTTACGGGTGGTGTCTCGATCGATTCGCAATATTTCTGTTCCGGGAAATGCTTCACTGAGTTGCTCCATCACACGTTCCGTGCCAAACCCTAGAGGCTGGAGTTGATGATTTCCACACGCCGCACATTGTGTTGGGACGGCCTCTGCGCGTGTACATTGGTGACAGCGTAATAGCCGTTCGGCCTGGTGGTAGGTTTGGGGGTAGTCACAGGCACGGCAGCGATTGACATGCCCGCAATCCTGACAGATCAACACGGGCGAAAAGCCGCGACGATTGAGAAATAGCAGGGCTTGCTCCTCTCGTTGTAAGGCATGTTTGATTTTTTCTATGAGGCTTGCTGATACGGCGAAGTGTCTGTCCTGATTTCGCATATCGATCAAATGTGTTTTTGGGGCCTTGGCAACCCCCGCTCGATCGGGTAGTTCGATCAGTGTGTAGCGCTTGTTTTCTGCATTCTTCAGACTCTCCAAAGAGGGTGTGGCAGAGCCGAGTATCACGGGTATGTTTTCCCCTTGGGCACGCATAAGGGCGATATCTCGGGCCGAATATCGAAATCCGTCTTGCTGTTTATAAGAGAGGTCATGCTCCTCATCGATTACGATCAGGCCGAGTTTGGGTAGGGGCGCGAACACCGCGGAACGAGTCCCAACCAGTATATTCACATCCCCTTCCAGAATTCTTTGCCACAGCCTCTTGCGGTCGCCCGCACTCATATTGGAATGCATGACGCCAAGGTGATTTTCAAAACGTTGTTGAACGCGAAGAAAAAGCTGCGGCGTGAGCCCTATTTCCGGTGCCAATAACAGGGCCTGTTTACCTTGTTCAATGACTTGCTCGATTAATTGTAAGTACACCTCAGTTTTTCCGCTGCCTGTGATTCCTTTTAGTAGAAAACATTGGAAATGCTGAAGATGCGCTTTGATTTCGTGTAGGGCCGCACGCTGGGCCGAGGTAAGCACTGGGGTTGTCCCTATTCTATGGGTGAGCTTGTTTTTAATCTGTGTGTTCAGACGCTCGCTTCGAGCGATCACCCCCTTATTTTCAAGTTCGTTTAGTAGGCGTAAGGGGTCTTTAAAGGAATCAAGCTCGGCCAGCCCGACAGGGCCTTTCCTGTTTTTTATACACTCAAAAAGTGCGGCCTGTTTTGGCGATCGCTGCAACGACTGGCTGGTTTCGAAATCGGTATTGCAGACTTGCCACTGGATCTCGTAGCTCAGCAGAGACTTATCCCTTTTTGCATCCGGGGGGAGGGCCGTAAATAACACTTCTCCGAGGGAGTGATGGTAATAATCTGCAATCCGTTTAAACCAGGGCAAGAGGGTATCCGGGATGATGCTTTGTTCATCGAGAGCGCATATCACTTGTTTCAGTTTTTCTTTTGCAATGTCTGAATGTGTTGTTTTTTCCAACAGGATTCCCGTGAGCCTGGATCGCCCGAAGGGGACAAGGATGCGCTGGCCGATTTGAAGTTGTTCAATGAGCCCATTTTCCGGAGGAAGATAGTCGAAGGTCCGGCGTAGAGGGGTGGGTAGGGCAATTTTCAAAAACCAGCTTGTAGTCATGTACGAACTTTATCACGGAATTTAGCGTAGCCAGTTAAAGTTGAAGCTAAGAAGTGCGTGTAAAGTGATGTATGTGGGGTAGATTCGCGTTTATCCACAAAACCTGTGGATAACTCTGTGGACGAGATGGGGGAAAGCGGGATTTTGACGTGAATTCATTGGGTTTTTGTTAAATCGATGCTAATTTACTCTGTGCTTATCTTGTTGTTTTTATTGATAATTATATTTGTCTGGTTTTTCCTACAGTTAGTGAAGTCAATACTTTGTTGCTTGATGACAGATAGCTAACACTGTGAACAAGTCGGTAAAACAACGCCTAGAGTTTGTACGATTTGAAGCATTTTACCGCGCTTGCAGCCTAATTATTGCGCGGCATGACGCTAAATTTCTCGATTTCTTCAACCTGGCCCAGCGTCTGCGCCAGCCGATCGAAATTGTCTCCATTGCGAGTGCTCAACGTCATCTCGTACTTGATTTGTTTTCCTTCGTTTTCCAGGTGGTAGCTTAGTACCGAAACCTTGCAATTGAGATAATCGAGTATTTCTCGAAGGTCATCCAAGGAGAGGGAGGAGCGTCTGGCGGTATGTACCGAGAGGTTGGCAAAGGTGAGGGTGGGTAGGCGCCTTTCGAACCAGCGAAACAGAGACAAGACTCCCAGGGCCAACACGGTGGCCAGCAGTGCCGGAAAATAGAAGCCCATTCCGATGAGTATACCGATGGACGCTGTAACCCAGATGGATGCAGCGGTGGTAAGCCCACGGATCGTAAATCGCTCTTTCATGATCACGCCAGCGCCCAAAAAGCCGATCCCCGTCATCAGTCCTTGGGCCATTCGGGTTGGGTCCACTCGGATCGTGTCTATCGGGGCGTTTACCAGTAGATTCCACTGGTAAACCGTCAGCAGCATAAGTAGGCTGGAAGACATGCAGACTAAGGCATGGGTGCGAAAACCGGCAGGTCGCCCGTTAAAAGAGCGTTCCAGTCCAACCAGTCCTCCGGCGAGCAAGGCAACGAGTAGCCGAACTGTGGTGGTAACATATTCTTCAGGTAATACCAATTGTCCTCCGATCGGATTTTCTCACTAAATACTTACTATTAAAAAACTGTGCCCGTTCCAAAAAGCGCTTGAGCTTGGGGAGAAATCGCGTCATGATTGATCGAAGCAAGTCGTGAGGTCGAGATAATGGACTGTATTTTTTGCAAAATGGTTGAGGGCGAAATCCCCACAAACGTCGTGTACGAAAATGATAAAGTCTTCGCTTTTCGAGATATAAATCCTCAGGCACCACAGCATATCCTGGTTATTCCCAGAAACCACATCCCCACTTTGAATGATATTAGTGATTCAGATGCGGATGTGTTAGCCGAGATCCCATTGGCGATAAAGGCTATTGCCAAGGAACAAGGCTTCGATGAAGCCGGATTTCGGGTGGTTGCCAATTGCAATGCAGATGGAGGCCAAACTGTCTTCCATGTGCACTTTCATTTACTAGCCGGGCGTTCCCTTAGCTGGCCACCGGGCTAAACGATCCGTTCCTACAAGCCAAATCGTTTCAGTCCTTGTTTGAGCTTATCTTCAGCCTTCTTCTGCGCGTCTGAGCCCACGGAATTGCGCAGTCTACGCTCTGCTTCACCTTGCAATTTGTCCAATTCCTTTTTGACTTTGTCATTCTTATTAATCAACGCGCTCAGTTTGTCTTCGATGCCCTTGGTTCGTTTGCGTAGATCCGCAGTGGCCTTGTTGAGTTCCTTTTTGGCTATCGCGTTAACCGAATCTTTGATCTGATCCTCAGTTGCTTTGATCTTTTTACCCAGCATGGCTTTTAACTGTTGATTCAGTTTTGCATCGATATTGGAAGAAACGGAAAGCTTAGGGCTGCTCATTTCTCCGGATAGTGTGGCCTTCAGATTCACTTCCTTGAAGCTTCCAAAGAGTTCACGCATGCTGCGCTCAGTTGCGCCCGATGGAGAGGTCTTATCAAAGCCGAACTTGACTTGTTCAGCATTGAAAAGAATTTGTCCGTCCAATATTCCTTTATTAACTTTGATAAATGAACTCACGTCGGTGTTAGAGGGAACCAAGTCTTGAGGTAAGCCACTGTCGGTAGACGTCCCTAAGCCTATCGCACCAAATTTCACTTTTTCTCCTGCAATATTGATCTGATCTGCACTGGTTTTCCCCCGGTGATCAAATAGGCCATCGACTTTCCAGGGAGATTTGCCATCTGAATAGTTGAGATTAAATGATATGGGTAAGGGATTTTTACCCGGATCACTATTTATTTGTAAGGCCGTGCCGCTGAAATTGGCATTTTTGTTGATGCCTGAGTATTTTGCCTTTTTAATTAAAAAGCCCGGAATGTGCGGCGAAGTTGAACGAAATTTAATGTCTCGTCCACTCCCTCTGACATATTCCGGCTCCTCGTCGCTGGCCATGAAGCCTTTTGCGATACCATAGTAATGCATGAGTTGATTGAACGTATCGAGTGCTGCGCTACCAAAAACCATTTTTCCGATATCTTGTGTATTGAGTGTGCCGATATTGGCGAGTGTCTTGACGCGTTCTACGTCTTCCTTAATAAGTTTGTTTACATCCTTGGTGGCGATCTGTGCGGCTTTTAGATCGGATTGCGTTTCGCTCTTAAACGTAGAGACATCTTTAGATACTTTGTTTGAATCATCTATAAAAGATTTGATTTGCTGAAGAGTGTCTTTTATCTCGTTTGGCTTTTTAAGATTATCCAGATTAATTTTTTTGTAATCTTTTTCCAGTTTTGCAAGATCTTTATCTATCGTTTGATCTTTAAACCGTTTGTCGATGGCGTCCAAGCTTTTTTGGCTTTCTTCTTTGGCATGACTGACTGCCTTGACAGAGGCCATATCTTTTGGGTTAACTAAAGCGTTTACATCGACTTTTTTGTTTATTGCAGTCAGATCTAACTTGGGAATGGTATCTTTTACCTTGTCGAATGCAGACTTGGAATCCTCTTTGGCTTGCTCGCTCGTTTGAGCAGGTTTGCTGTCGCTTGTTGAGCTGGCAGGCTTTGTTTCCGGGCTTTGTTTTGCCGGAGCGGGTGTCTGTTCTTTCTTTTTGAGCCAGCCGCTTGATTTGCGCGTTGAACCCGGTTCGACTTTTTCCAATGTCACGTCTTTTACAACGACTTTGCCAGCAAACAGGGGCATTAACTCCACTTCCAGCTTGCCGGGGCCAGTCGACACGAGATTGTTGAATTCGCGATCTTTGTCACCAATGGTCAGTGACTTGAATGAGGCTTGTAGGTCTAAGGGAGAAATATCCAAACCTTTAAGATCCACTTTGGCACCTACCATGGCCTCCAGACTACTTTCAATGACACCCTCTACGATACCACTGCGGAAGATCCAGAAGGTGCCACCAGCCAATGCAACCGCGATCACCAAAACCAGTAAACCGGACTTTCGAAAAATCTTCATATTCCGGCTCCTTTAACGCGATTTAGCAAGCCGAACAAACGACTACCGGTGACGATTTTGGTAAGACGCCACTTTTTGACGGCGTTAACGATCTGGTCA